>NZ_JAMYKY010000008.1:0-238271 GCF_040317695.1 Mesorhizobium sp. M1403
CGGTGCGTGGCGTTGGGCGCGCGTGGATCAGGCACCGCGCCAAAGTAGCTCTCAAGGCAGGAAATGGCAGTCGCTCCTTCGCTCAACTGCCTCTCCAAAGAATCCTTTCTCAGCCTAAACTCAACCCCAAAATCGCCATATGCGATTCCCCTGCCCTCGTGGGGGAGATGTCCGGCAGGACAGAGAGGGGCGCTGTCCCTCCAACCTTACGCTCTTTGAGAACTATTCCGGCGTCAGCACGGAAACTTTGAGATCGGGCTTCTTGGCGCCGCTGAGCTGGATGGTCGCCGGGCCGGCGGCTAGCTTGAAGCGCACGCTCTTGCGGATCCCCGGACAGGTTTTTATACCACTGAAAGCCGCCGACTTCACGGCTTTACCGTCCTGAACGACATCGATCCAAGCCTCATCAGACAGGCTGATCTGGAGCTCTCCCTCGGGGGGCACGGCCACGCTCGCCATCGCGCCGAATGTACCGGCTGCCGGCGCGCGTTCCGGCGGAACGGTGAAGCTGATCGTGCCGACCGGCGCCAACGCCACATCTGCAGCCTCGCCGACCGAAAGGTCAGCGCCGGACTGCGCGGCGGGCGCCGCCGCAAACAGGGCCTCCTCGCGCGTCACCGGCCATTTGAAGGCAGCACAGCCGGCATCGTCGGCCGTGGCGACGCTGGTGCCTGCAAGGATGGCGAATAGGCTGACGACGACTTTTCTCATGGCAAACGGAACCCACATGGTTTGGAGTGTCTGGATATCACTACAACTATAGCATTTAAAATACAACCCTGGAGAGAAAAATATTAAAAGGACGAGGAACATTTCCAATCACTGATTGTGGCTGGCGGGCCATGCGAAGTGAATGGTCCCCTGTCGGGCGATGATCTATGGCCGGTTCGGGGGTAAAATGGAGTCTTAGATGAAGCTTTTCGACGGTCTTGTCAGATATCAGCTGCAGGCTCTGGCCGCATTGCGCTTCGTGACGGCACTGCAATTCATCGAACATGGTACGCAAAAGCTGTTCAATTTCCCCGTCGGCGACCATGCCGGCGCCCTGAGCGGGCTATCGCTGACCGCGGCCATCCTGGAATTCGCCGGTGGCATCCTGCTGGTATTGGGGCTTTTCACTAGGCCGGTGGCATTCCTTCTCAGCGGTGAGATGGCGATCGCCTATTTCATGGCGCACATGCCGCGCGACTTCTTCCCGGTCAACAATGGTGGCGATGCGGCAATATCGTTCTGCTTCATCTTCCTCTATCTGGTATTCGCCGGCGCCGGCGCATTGGCGCTGGATAACCGCCGCAGCGCCTGAAACCTCACCCACGCATCCGCTCGAAGTTCGCGTCGAACAGTGGGACCGGCTGCATGCGCGCAACATGGCGTTTGCCCAGAAGCTCGATCTCAAAACCGTCGACTTCGTCGGCAATCTCTTTCGGCACATAGCCGATAGCGACGGATTTTTTCGAATGATGCGCATAGCCGCCCGACGTGACCCAGCCGCGCACGGCGCCGCCATGCCAGATTGGTTCGTCGCCGATGACGTCGGCATCGACAGCATCGACGACAAAGGCCCGCAGCCGCAGTCTGCCGCCTTGCTTGCGCTCTGCCAGCGCCGCCTGCTTGCCGATGAAATCGGCCTCCTTGGCATAGGCGACGAAGCGATCGAGGCCGGCCTCCAGCGGCCCATAGATCGGCCGGTATTCGCGCGCCCATGAGCCGTAATTCTTTTCCAGCCGCAATGCGTTGAGCGCTCGCGAGCCGAACAGGCCGATGCCGAATTCTTCGCCCGCCGCCATCAGCGCCTGATAGGCGGCGCGCTGATATTCCGGCGCCACCCAGATCTCGTAGCCGAGATCGCCGGTGTAGCTGACACGCCCGACCAGACACGGCGCCATGCCGATGTCCATCTTGCTGATGGCCATGAACGGAAAGGCCGTATTCGACACATCAGATCGTGTGACCTTTTCAAGAAGGTTCCGCGTGCTCGGCCCGGCGATCGATAAGCCGGTGAGTTTTGCTCCCAGCGCTTCGATACTGACCGAGCCGTCCTTCGGCAGATGCGCTTCGAACCAGCGCATATGGTACTGCTCGGCGACGCCGGAGCCGGCCAGGAACCAGCCGTCCCTTTCCGAATTTGGGCTGCTGAGATTGGCTAGCGTGAAATCGCCAATCAGCCTGCCGTCTTCCTTCAGCATCGGCGCCAGCGTCATGCGGCCGGGCCTTGGCAGCTTGCAGGCAAGCAGGCGGTCGAGCCAGGCTGCAGCGCCCTCGCCCGTCACCTTGTATTTGGCGAAGCTCGAAATCTCCGACAGGCCAACGCCTTCTCGAACGGTCTTGACCTCATTTGCGACATGCTCGAAATCACTCGAGCGGCGCCAGGAGAATTCGTCCTTGACGCCTTCGGGCGCGTACCACAGCGGCACCTCCAGCCCGAAGGCGACGCCCCATTGCGCGCCTTTGGCCGACAACAGATCGTAGACCGGCGTCGTCTTGTGCGGCCGTCCAGCCGGCAACTCCTCGTTCGGGAAGCGGATCGAAAACCGCCGCGAATAATTCTCGCGCACCTTGGCGTTGGTGTAGGCCATCGTGGCCCAGTCGCCGTAGCGCGAAACGTCCATCGCCCAGATATCGGCACCGGGATCGCCCTCGATCATCCAGTTCGACAGCGCCAGCCCGACGCCGCCACCCTGTGAGAACCCCGCCATGACACCACAGGCCACCCAGAATCCCGGTAGGCCCCGCACCGGGCCGACCAGCGGATTGCCGTCCGGGGCGAAGGTGAAGGGCCCGTTGATGATCTGCTTGATGCCGGTATTCTGGAAGGCCGGGAAATGCCGGAAGCCGACTTCCAGCGACGGCGCAATGCGGTCGATGTCGGGCTCGAGCAGTTCGTGGCCGAAATTCCATGGCGTCTGGAATTCGGACCATGGCTTGTTGGCCTTTTCATAAGTGCCCATCAGCATGCCGCCGCGTTCCTGGCGCAGATAGAGCTCGCCGTCGAAGTCGACCGCATGGATGATCTCCGTGCCGGTCTTCTGGTTCCAGGCGGCGACCTCCGGCATGTCCTCGGTGATCAGGTACATGTGCTCCATCGCCAGCACCGGCAGCTCCAGCCCAACCATGCGGCCGACCTCGCGCGCCCACAGTCCACCGGCATTGACGACATGTTCGGCCACCACCTCGCCCTTGTTGGTGATGACACGCCACAACCCGTCGGCGCGCCGCACAATATCCTCGACCTTGGCGAAGCGCTCGACTTCAGCACCAAGCTTCCTCGCGGCCTTGGCATAGGCGTGGGTAACGCCGGACGGATCGAGATGACCGTCCTCCTTGTTGCGGACGGCACCGACGAACTGCTTGGGATCGAGCAACGGCATCAGCTCGGCAGCCTCGATCGGCGATATCTCCTCGAGCTCGATGCCGAGATAGCGGCCCTTGGCGACGACGCCGCGCAGCCAGTCGAGCCGCGCCTCGGTCGCCGCCAGCAGGACGCCGCCGGTCAAATGCACGCCGGTCGCCTGGCCGGACAGCTCCTCGATCTCCTTGTAGAGCGAGATCGTGTATTTCTGCAGCTTGGCGACGTTGGGGTCGCCATTGATCGTGTGCATGCCGCCGGCCGCGTGCCAGGTCGAGCCGGAGGTCAATTCATCGCGCTCCAGAAGCACAATGTCGGTCCAGCCGTGGCGGGCCAGATGGAACAGCACGGAGCACCCGACGACACCACCGCCGATGACCACGACCTTTGCATGCGATTTCATGAGGTTCTCGTTATTTCAAAGGGTTGGATGGGTTTCATGATTCTGGAGGAGAAGAGAATGAATCCAAATAAGAAGAGTGGCGCTTAAGGCTCGCCTTGCCCGATCGCTTCCTTGCGCTTGGCCACGTATGCCTCCAGCGCTTCGCGCCTGGAGATTTCCATCACCGGCTCGATATAGTCCTCCAGCGCCTTCTTCCACAGCCTGGTCGCACGCGACGTGGCGTCGAGCCCACCGGCCTCCTGCCAGGCCTCGTAGTTCTGCCAGTTGGACAGTATCGGCTGGTAGAAGGCCTTGGCGTAGCGCTCCAGCGTGTGTGGCTCGCCGAAGAAGTGGCCGCCGGTCGGAACCGCACCCAGAGCCTCGACGGCAAGCTCGGCCTCGTTGACTTCGATCGGGCGCAAAAACTCCATCATGTGCTGGATCATCTCGACGTCGATGATGAACTTTTCGAACGATGCAGTCAGTCCGCCCTCCTGCCAGCCGGCGGCGTGATAGACGAGGTTGCCGTGGCCTAGCACCGCGCCCCACAGCGCCATCAGCGTCTCATAGGCGCCTTGCGCGTCGGCGGCATTGGAGGCTGAGCCCGGTGTCGTGCGATAAGGCAGCTTGTAACGCCGCGCCAACTGTCCGGACGCGATGTTCGCCTTGGTATTTTCAGGCGTGCCGAAGGCCGGCGCGCCCGATTTCATATCGACATTGGAGGTGAAGGCGCCATACATCACCGGCGCGCCGCGACGGACGAGCTGCGTCAGCACAACGCCAAACAGCGCCTCGGCATTCTGCTGGGCGAGCGCGCCGGCAAGCGTCACCGGGCTCATCGCTCCCATCAGCGTGAACGGCGTCACCGCCACCGACTGGCCGAACTCGGCCATCGTCATCAGCCCCTCGGCCATCATCTCGTCGAAGCGGCGCGGCGAGTTGACCGAAATGATCGTGGTGACCCCGGGATCGTCGCGCATCTCGTCAAGCGTCAGTCCGCGCGCGATTGCCATCATCTTGATGCCGTCGAGCGCCCTGCCACGGCCGATGGCCGAGACGTGAAAGCTTTTGTCCGTCAGCGTCAGATTGGCGAAATAGGTGTCGAGATGACGGGAATTCGCCGGCAATTCCACCGGCGCGCAGACCTGGTTGCCGAGCATGTGGATGCAGTTGAAATGCTGCGCCAGCCGGACGAGATCGGAATAATCGCGCAAATTGCCGGCACGGCGGCCGCGCTCCATGTCGTGCACATTGGGCGGCCCGGCGACGAGCGTGAAGTTGATGGTATTGCCGCCGAGGTGGACGGCATGGGCGGGATTGCGCGGCGTCAGCGTGTAGCTGGACCGCGTCGTCTTCAGCGCTTCCTCGATCATGCCGCGATCGATGCGGACGTTCATCGAGGCATGATCGACCTTGGCCCCGGCCTTCTCGAACAGTGACAGCGCCCGCGGGCTCATCACCTCAATGCCGAAATTCTCCAGGATATGTATCGACGCCTGGTGGATCGCCTCGATCTGGTCGGCCGACAGCATCGCCATCGGCGGATAAGGGTTTGTCACCCGCCTGAGCGGCAGTTGCGGGATGGCGGTGGGTCCCCTGTTGCTCGTTCGCTCGGCGCCGCGCTTGCGTCTTGGTTCGCTCATGCGGCGCATCAAAGCGCCGGCACAAAGATCGGGCTGTCAAGAATCCGCCACCTGCGGGCGTGATTTTAGCCAAGGCGCCATACCGGGAATTTCACATCGGTAAAAGCGACAACAAATGTCGGAAGGTTCATACTTGCTCAGCGCCAGCCAAAGCGGCCGATGAGCCGTTAAGGAACGCAGCAAGATTCCTTTTATGTTTTCGGCCTAATGCTCTTCCAATGCGTAGGTCGAGTTTTAGTAAAATTGTAGCGATTGCCGTGCCGCTGGCACTTTCGGCCTGCGCGACGCCGCCGAACCACATCAACGATGTCTGCGCCGTTTTCGACCAGAACGATGGCTGGTTCGACAACTGGCAGGCGGCAGCACAGCGCGCCGAGCAGAAATATGGGGTGCCAGTCCCAGTACTGATGGCGACGGTGCGCAAGGAATCCGGCTTTAAGAGCAATGCACGGCCGCCGCGCACCAAGCTGCTGGGTTTCATTCCCTGGAAACATATCTCCAGCGCCACCGGCTTCTCGCAGGCGCTCGACGGCACCTGGGCGCAATACCAGAACGAGACCGGCAGTTGGGCGGCGCGCCGCACCAGGTTTGCCGATGCCGTCGATTTTGTCGGCTGGTATCATTCCAAGACCGCCGACACACTCGGCGTCCCCCGCAACGACACCTACAATCTATATCTCGCCTACTATCTCGGCTGGAATGCCTATAAGCGCGGCAATCGCGGCGACGCCGAGGTGCAGCGCTATGCGCACGCCACCGAACAGATGGCGCAGGACTACGCCGCGCAGCTACGGCAATGCGCGCGCTAGCACATCAGCGGCATTTTAGCCGCCCTTGGGTCTGCGCGGCTTGCGCGTGGCGTTCTCGGCCTGGCGGCCGTCGCCGACTGTCGGCGGCGTGATTGGTGCCACTGCGCTATCAGCAGAGCTTGAGATGCCGCCGGTCTCTGAAACCTCGTCGCGAACCTCGTGACGGCGGGCTTTGGCGACCGCTTCGGCATTCTCCGCTGCCTGACCCTCGGCATCGGCTTCAACGCTGCCAGTCTTGCCATGCGGGCGCTTGGGCGGATCTCCAGCAAAGCCCGGGCCAACACCGTGGTTTGCATCATCCGGCACGCCCTCATTCGCCGCGTGTTCCTTGTCGAATTTAATCACCGGCTCCATTTTTGCCAGCACGTCGTCGGCCAGCCAGCACAGGCTCATATGACCGTCGCCGAGATTTTTGACCGGCGGCACCGTAGTTTCGCAAAGATTGTCCGGCACAAGTTTCTTGTAGCCGCAGCGCGTCTGGAACGGGCAGCCCGAGGGCGGGTTCATCGCCGACGGAATGTCGCCTTCGAGCACGATATGCCTTTTCACGACGCTGGTATCGGCAATCGGGATCGCCGACAGCAGCGCCTCGGTATAGGGGTGATAGGGCGGCGAAAATATCTGGTCGGTCGTGCCTTGCTCGACGATATAGCCGAGATACATGACGACGACGCGGTCGGCGATGTAGCGCACCACCGACAGATCGTGGCTGATGAACAGCATCGTGGTCTTGTTCTTGCGCTGGATGTCCATCAAGAGTTCGGTCACCGCCGCCTGGACGGACACATCCAGCGCCGAGACCGGCTCGTCGGCCACCACCACCTTGGCGTCGCCGGCAAAGGCCCGCGCCACGCCGATGCGCTGTTTCTGGCCACCTGAAAGCTGGCGCGGCTTGCGCGTCTCGAATGCCCTTGGCAGCTTCACCAGATCGAGCAGTTCCAGCATCCGCTTGCGGCGGTCGGCCACCGTGTCGCCGACATTGAACTTTTCCAGCGTACGGATGATCTGCGAACCGACCGAATGGCTGGGATTGAGTGTGTCGAACGGATTTTGGAACACCATCTGGATCGACGACACGGTGTCGACGCTGCGCTTCTCGATCCCGGTCGACTGGATTTCCTTGTTGCCCAGCTTCACGCGGCCGGAGCTTGCCGTTTCGAGGCCGAGCAATACCTTGGCCAGGGTCGATTTTCCGCAGCCGGATTCGCCAACGATAGCGACGGTCTCGGATTCGCGCGCCATGAAAGAGATCGTCTCGTTGGCCTTGACGACACGTCCTTCGCTCGAGCCGAACACTTCGCTGCCGCCGACTTTGTAGTACTTCCTGAGGTCTTCGATCTGGAGCACCGGCGCACCGGGCACCACGCGCTCGTTGACTTTCTTGGCGCCAGGCGGCAGCGCCTCCCAGTCGATCTCGTTGAAGCGTACGCAGCGCGAGAAATGCCCGTCATGGCCTTCGACCGCGATCATCGGAATTTCGGCGGCGTTGCAGACGCCCTCGACGAAATGGTGGCAGCGCGGGCCGAAATTGCAGCCCTTCGGCCGCTCGTGCGGCAGCGGCAACTGCCCCGGAATGGATATCAGAGGCCGCGAATTCTTGTCGGCGCCCGGCAACGGGATCGAGCGGAACAGGCCTTGCGTGTAGGGATGGCGCATCCGGTCGAAGACGTCCTTGATCTTGCCCGTCTCCACCGCTTCGCCCGAATACATCACCGTGATGCGGTCGCAGGTCTCCAGGATCAGGCCGAGATTGTGCGACACGAAGATCATCGAGGTCCCGAACTTCTCGCCCAGCCCCTTGACCAGATCGACGATACCGGCCTCAACCGTCACGTCGAGCGCTGTCGTCGGCTCGTCGAGCAGAAGCAGCGCAGGCTTCGACAGCAGCGCCATGGCAATGACGATGCGCTGCTGCTGGCCGCCGGAAAGCTGGTGTGGGTAGGAACGCATCATGCGCTCGGGATCCGGCAGCTTCACCGCGCGCACCATTTCCAACGCGCGTTTATAGGCTTCATCCTTCGATACCTTGTCGTGGATCAGTGGCACTTCCATCAGCTGCTGGCCGACCTTCATCGCCGGGTTGAGACTGGCCATCGGCTCCTGGTAGATCATGGCGATCTTGTTGCCGCGGATGGCGCGCAGTTCCTCGTCGGACAGTTCTCCCATGTCCTTGCCTTGGAACTTGATCTTTCCGCCGACGATCTTTCCGATGTTCGAGAGGTCGCGCATGATGCCGAGCGACACGGTCGACTTGCCGCAGCCGGATTCGCCGACGATGCCCATCGCCTCGCCGGGCATGACCGTGCAGGAAAAATCCATGACGGCCGGGATCTCTCCCTTGCGGGTGAAGAAGGAGATCGACAGGTTCTCGATCTCGATGATCGGCCCATTGGTCGGCTTGGCGGGATTTCGAACTGCCTCATTCATGGGTCGCTCCAATCCTTGTTCTGCAGGCATGTCGGGCCGAACCCGGCATCGATCTTTCCCGGTTCAATCTTTCCCGGCATCAATCCTTCATCGACTGTTCGCGCAACGAATCCGCCAGGAGGTTGAGGCCGAGCACGAACGACATCAATGCGATCGTCGGCGGCAGCGCCGGGTGGATGAAAGAGCGCAGCAGCCGGCTGGCATCCTTGATCGCCGTGCCCCAGTCCGGGCTTTCCGGCGCCAGCCCCAGCCCGAAATAGCCGAGCGTGCCGAGCAGGATCGTAGTGTAGCCGATGCGCAGGCAGGCGTCGACGATCAGCGGCCCGCGCGCATTGGGCAATATCTCCCACAGCATGATGTACCAGGGCGATTCACCGCGCGTCTGCGCCGCCGCAACATAGTCGCGCGTTTTGATATCCATGACCAGGCCGCGCACGATGCGGAACACGCCCGGGCTGGAGGCGAACACCACTGCCACGAAGATGTTGAGCTGGTTGGGATCGATGTGGATGATCTTGAACGGATCGGCGTCGAAGACAAGGCCGGCATAGATCCAGCCGCCAACGACCAACGTCAGGCCAAGCAGGATATAGAGGCGGTCGGGCCGGTTCTTGTAGCGCGTCCAGAACAGCACGCTGAAGAAGATGATCGGGAACAGGAAGAACAGCCCGGCCATCGCGTAGGGGATCGGCGTGTCCATGATGCCTGGCGTCACCAGGAGGTAGAACAGCAGGATCACCGGGAAGGCCAGCACCAAATTGGCGAGGAAGGAGAGCACCGTATCGATCCTGCCGCCGTAATAGCCAGCCGGCAGGCCGAGCGTGATGCCGACCATCAGTGCAAAGCCGGTTGCCGCCGGCGCGATGATCAGCACGATCTGGCTGCCATAGACCATGCGGGAGAACACGTCGCGGGCGAGCTTGTCGCCGCCGAAATAGTATACAAGCTTCGACGCCGGCTCGATCGCGCCCGGCAGCGCGTCCTTCATGATCGGCACCTGGGCGAGCGGATCGAAGGGCGCGACGGTCGATGCGAAGATCGCCGTGAACAGCCAGAACAGGCAGATGCCGACGCCGACGATGCCGACGCCGCTGTCGAAAAGCTGGCCGTAAAGGCCAAGCTTCTTCTTGTAGCCGAAGCTCGCCCCCATCACCAGGGCGAGAGCGATCCAGACCGGCCAGAAGCGGGCGAGGACGCCGAGTACGACGTTGAATGCGCTGAGATATTCGACCTGCATCCGCCCGGTCTCCTATTGAACTCTGATGCGCGGATTGAGGAACGCGTAGCCGACATCGGAGATGAGCTGTGTGATCAGAACGATAAACACCGAGACCAGCGAGCAGCCGAGCAGAAGATCGATGTCGTTGTTGCCGGCCGCCTCGACCAGCGTGTAGCCGAACCCCTGGTAGCGGAACATCACCTCGACGATGACGACGCCGGTGAGCAGCCAGGGGAACTGCAGCATGATGACCGTGAACGGTGCGATCAGCGCGTTGCGCAGAGCGTGCTTTACCACCACGCTGCCGAAGGAGAGGCCCTTCAGCCGGGCGGTTCGGATATATTGCTGTGTCATCACCTCGACCATCGAGGCGCGGGTCATGCGGGCGATGTAGCCGATGCCGTAGATCGCCAGCGTCATCACCGGCAAGGTGAAATTGTAGAAGGTGATGCCCTGGCTGGCCGAGGCCGCCGAGCCGTTCAGCACGCCGAGCCAGGAGGCGAAGATGACGGTGAAGATGACGCCCGAAACATATTCGGGCGTCGCCGTCGAGGCGATCGAAGCCACCGACAATGTGCGGTCGGTGCGTGAGCCCTCGCGCATGCCGGCAAGAATGCCGATCAGGAGCGAGACCGGCACCATAACCGCAAGCACGCAGAGCATCAGGATGCCGGTGGCGCTGAGCGCCGGAAAGAGTTTCGAGGCGACCGTCGTCTTGAATTTGGTCGAGCAGCCGAAATCGCCTTGCAGGATGCCGGAAAATGTCGGCACGACCGGATCGTTGCAGAAGGAGAAACGCTGCGCTGGCTTGCCTGTCGCCGGGTCGGTCACCGGCTGCTTGGGCACGACGCCCAGCCATTGTCCGTAGCGGACAAAGAAATTCTGCCGATAGCCATGATTGACCAGCCAAGCCTCGAGCTGCTCAGCCGATGTGTGCATTTCGGTTTGGCTGATCGCGAGCTTCTTCAGATTGGGCCCGAGATTGACCAGGAAGAAGACGATCATCGTCAGGCACAGCATCGTCAATGCCATGGTGCCGAGACGCCTGATAACGAAAGAAAGCATGGCGGTCCCCTGCCGGTCGGGTTGGGGGGTGGAACCGGTTTGCAAGCCGTGCCCTGCCGCCAGCGGCAGAACAAGCCTTCAGACCAGTCCCAGATGCAATACCCTTTTTATTGCAGACCCCGGCCGAAGAGTCCGCAACTTTTTGCTGCGCCGACTTCCGGTCCAAGGACCATGCAACGAGCGAGAGAAAGGGGCCAGACGCCCCTTTCCGGATCGTCCGGTCAGGCCTGGTCGAGCCAGACCTTACCGTAGTCGCGCTCGAAGGTCGGGTGCATCTTGTAGTTCTGCACCGCCTTGACCGAATGGCTGTAGAGCTTGCGCCAATAAGGCTGGATGATAATGCCGGAATCCTGCAGGATCTGCTCGATATCCTTCATCATTTCCTTGCGCTTGGCGGCGTCGGCAACTGCCAGCGCAGCGTTGAGCTTGGCATCCCACTCGGGATTCGACCAAGCCGTCTCGTTCCAGGCTTCACCTGTACGATAGCCGATCGCCAGAACCTGGACGCCGAGCGGCCGCATGTTCCAGTTGGTCATCGACAGCGGATACTTCGTCCAGTCGTTCCAGAAGGTCGAACCCGGCAGCACCGTACGCTTTACCTTGATGCCGGCGTCGCGCATCTGCGCGGCGATCGCATCGCCGGTGTTCTTGTGCCAGTCTTCGTCGACCGTGATCAGCTCGTGCTCGAAATCGGCTTGGCCGGCTTCCGCCATCAGCGCCTTTGCCTTGGCCGGGTCGCGAGCAACCTTCGGCAATTCGTAGTATTCCGGATGGATCGGGGCGACATGGTGGTTCTCGGCAACCGTGCCGGCATTGCCGTAGCCGAGCTGGAGGACGACAGCGTTGTCGACCGCGAGCTGCAGGGCGTTGCGAACCTTCTGGTCGCCGTAAGGCTTGTTGGTCACATTGGTGCGGCAGACGATCGTCGAGGCGGTGACGACCTCGGACTTCGCCAGGTCCATGCCGTCGAGGATCGACACATAGTCGGCCGAGGTTTCGAAATTGGTGTGCACTTCGCCAGCTTCGAAAGCGCTGACCATCGCCGCCGGATCGGTGCCGTAGTCGATGAACTCGATGCCGTCGAGGAAGACCTCGCCATCCCACCACTTGTTGTCTTCACGACGCTTGTAGACCACTTTCTGGCCGACATCGTAAGAGACCAGCTCGAACGGCCCAGTGCCGATCGGGCAGGACTTGAAGTCGCCGCCTTTTTCGTCGAACGTCTTGTGGACGATGAGGCCGGGATAGTCGCACACGTTGGGAATGAGGGCGATATCGGGCTTGCTGAGCGTCAGCTTGATCGTGTGGTCGTCGACCTTGGTCACCGCGCTCTCATCCAGCTTGTCGTCCTTGACCAGCGAACCGAGGCGACCGGGCATAGAATTGCCTTCGGCCTTCTTGTCGGCCCAACGCTTGAGGTTGAAGATGACGTCGTCTGCGGTGAACGGATCGCCGTTGTTCCAGGTGACGCCTTTGCGCACGTGCAGCGTGTATTCGGTAGCGTCGTCATTCACGTCCCAGCTCTCCAGCAGATAGGGGCGGAATGTGTATTCGGTGGTATATTTGACCAGCGGCTCGAGCGCCTGACGCTCGGCATTGGCGATTTCCGACCAGTCGGACTTGCGCGGATCCTTCGGATCCTTGATCCACTGCGCGACCTTCAATACGCCGCCTTTCTTGCCCTGGACCTCTTCCGCCTTGGCCGGCGTGGGGTCTGCAAGGCCAAGCATGCCATATGCCATCGCCGTCGACGCACCGAAGACGCTGGCGAGAGCCAGAAATTCGCGACGATCCATCTTGCCTGCCTTGGCGTCTTCGGCCATGGCCAGGATGTGATCGGGAACGCGGTCGCCGTTACTCTTGTAGATCGTCATGACTAACTCCCATTGTTGGCTTTCTGCCTTTTAACATTCCGCATTCGCGCCATGATGTCAAAGACGGCACGGATTGGGAACATGCCAAGGAATGTGCAACTTTGAAAGCAGGGCGGTTCGCGCGATAACGACAGTCTTGGCGCAAATTTGCTACTGCGCCAGGGATTTCGCGCGAAATCTCCACGGACAATTAAACCGGGACATTTGCTGCTGCGCCGCTCGTTCTTCGGGCAACCAACTGTTCTGCGCGAACAGCCGTTTCAATATTCCCGTTCATAGAAAACACCGCCTTTGGCTTCGCCGGCGTCGGTTGCCTCACCACGCAGCTTGACGCCGCGCCCGACGTCGAGATCGACGGTTGCCTTGCCCGAGCCGGGCCTATCGCCCTTCTGGATCGTCACGTAAGTGCGGTCGTTGAGATACTTGCCCGCCGAGACGGCGGTGCCGCCCTCTTCGTCGGTGATTACGTCGAGATCGTCGACGCCGATCGCGCTGCGCAGGTTCTGCAGCAGGGAGGTCGAGCCGCCGACGCCGGCCAGTTGTCCGGCAGCCTCGGCAAGCTGCGCGATCTGCAGCGGCGACAGGTTCGACATCGAACGGCCGAAGATCAGCTGCGCCAGCACCTCGTCCTCCGGCAGCGCGGGTACCGAGGAGAAGGTGAATTTCGGGTTGGTCGCCTCGCCCGACACCACGATGGTCACGGTGGCGCTGGTTGTCTTGGATTGCGCCGTAAGGTTGAGGTAGGGCACCAGAGAGCCCGAGAAGCCGACCGTGCCTTCGGTGAAGGTCAGCCGCTTGGCAAGGATCGTCAGCCGCCCGCGCCGCAAGGTGAAGGTGCCGACCGCTTGGGGTGACGATGCCGGACCGGTCAGCCGCAGCGAACCGCCGAGCTCGGCGTCGACGCCCCTGCCCTGGATGAAGATCTGGCTCGGCGCATTGATCGTGACGTCGAGGTTGAGGCCACTGCCGCCGCCACCGCTGCTTGCAGCGGCCGGGCGCAACGCCTTGTCCTGCGCACGCACGGCTGCCGGCGCATTCTTGTGCTTGACGTTGAGCTCGGCCAGCGAGCCGGGCAGCTTTTCGGGTACGGTGATGACGGTCTTGGCCAGGTTGACGGTACCGGAAATCACCGGCCCGGAGGTGAGCGGTCCCTTGATGGTCAGGTCGCCGCCGAGGTTAGCAGTGACCACCTTGCCGTCGGTATAACGGCCGTCGACCAGTTTGACCGACAGGTCGGCTGGGAAACCCTTAGCCGGATCGATGCCGACGGTGCCGCTGGCCGAAAGGCTGCCACGCGTCGACAGCGTGCCGGTCAGGCGGTTGATCCTGGCCACGCCACCACCGATAGCGACATCGGCGGTGATGTCGTTGATCGCGAGCCCCGAGCGCGCGTCGACCAGGCGGGCGCCTGACGTACGGACCGTGCCTGAGATCACCGGCGACGTCGCCGGGCCGCGCACCTGCACATCCACGTCGGCCGTGCCGCTCAAGGACAGGCCTTGCGCGGCGAGTGTCCTGGTGAGGAAGGCGAACGGCACCTTGCCGGAAAAGTTGAGATCAAGGGTGGGCGCGCCTGATGTCGTCATCGTGCCGCCGCCCTTGAGGCCAAGGCCGGCGGCATCGCTCATGTTGGCGTCGAAGGTCAGTCTGTTGCCCGAATACGTACCTGAAGACGAAACGCCCATGCCGCCGAAACCTGCACCGCGGGTCTGCGACGTCTGAACGCCTGTGGCGTCGATCTTGAAGGCGACGGCCGGATTGGCCGGCGCGCCCGTCACCTTCACCGTGCCCGAGACGGAGCCGGCGGCATCGAGGCCAGGCGAAAAACTGTTGGCTATCGAGATCGGGACGCGGGCCAGCGTCGCGTTGAGGTCGAGCGCCTGCCCAGCCTTGCCCGTGACCGTCGCCGTTCCGCCGCCGAGGTTGAGCACCAGCCTGTCGAGGCTGGTCACTCCATTAGCGATGTTGATGGTCGAGGCCTGGGCGATGGCCGCCTTGATGCCGCGAATGGTCGCCTCGCCGGAGGCAAGTTCGACGGTCGTCGTGCCCTTGACCGCCCTGACCCGGCCGGCGGCCTTCAGCGGAATATCCTTGACGGTGGCGCCACCCGAAAAACCGGTCCATTCGCCGTCGCGCTTGAGATCGACGTCGACGCCCCGAATAACGGTGCCGCCGGAGTTTACGCTGTCGGCGCGGATTTTTCCGGAGATCACCGGTGCCGCCAGATAGTTGGCGATCAGAGCATCGATGGTCACCGCCTTGGCCGAGAAATCGCCGCGCGAGATCGAGCCCGTCGTCGCCTTGACGGCGACCTGCGGCACGGCGCCCGCCTTGGAGAAGGCGATCGTGCCGCGCACATCGCCATCGGCTTTTTCCAGTGCCAGGGCAGCAAGCGGACCGATATCGGGCAGGTCGAGTGCCACAGTGCCGACCGGCACGAAGGCATCGTCGAGCGCCAGGTCGCCGGAAATACGGTTCTTGCCCAGCGACAGCAAGAGCCCGTTGATGGCGCGTTTGCCGTCCGATGTCGCCAGCACGGCGCTGCCCTGCAGCGACTGGCCCGCGACATTTCCGGTGAGTCGCACATTCGCCGCCGGGTTGGCTGCGTCCGCCTTGCCGGTGGCTGTGAGCTTCAGCCCGGTGATCTCGCGCGCGGCCACCGAAAGCTTGTCGCTGTTGACAGTCAGCGACAGATCCGGCGCGGTGCTGGCGCCTTGCGCATTCAGCGCGAAAGAAATAGCGCCTTTGGCATCCTTGGACAGCAGCGAGACGTCGCCTAGTGCGCCTTTGACGTCGGCGCTCAGCCTGTTGTCGGCAAGGCTCGCCTGCCCGTCTGCGGTCAGCGCGCCTGATGACAGCCTGATCGCGTTGGCGGTGACATTGCCGTTGGCGTCTCGCTTCAGCGCGGCACTGAGTTGCGTCCGCTCGGCGAGCATGCCACGCGCCGCCACCGGCAGCGCCGCCGACGCGGCGTCCGCCTTGAGATTTAGATCGATGGCGCCGTCGGCCAGCGAGACCCGCCCGTTGAAGCCGCTGTTCAACGCGTCGCTGGTCACGGTGCCGCTATCGATGATGACAGCGTCGGCGGCAAGGCTGCCGGCAACTTTGGCAGTGACCTTGCCGGCGATCAGCGGCGCGACGGTCGGATTGTCGAGGCCGATTTTTTCGGCGATCACCGAGCCGGAGATCGGCCCGCTCCGGGCTTTCACGTCGAAGCGGTCGGAGTGCAGCGCAAGCGTGATGCCCTCGATCTTAGCTAGATTGGTGGCGGCCGATGGCAGTGTCGCGGAGATGTCGAGCTTCGGCTGGGTGCCCTGCCCGGCCGCCTTTAGCGACAGCGTCTGCAGCTCGAGCTTGATCGGGCTCTCCTTGCTGCCGAGCGAAAGCGGCAGGCTCGGGCCGGTGGATGCGAGGTCGAGCGAGAAATCACTGGCACCGTTCGGATTGATGGTGCCGGCTGCCTTGCCGGAGATTTTCTCGCCGGCAAGCGTCGCATGCTCGATGGCGACGCCGCTGGCCAACGAGAAACGGCCTGCCGCATCGAGATTGAGCGGCCCGAGCCCGGCCCGCCGGGTCTGGCTGGTTTCGGCGCCGCTGAGCTGGGCGTTGAAGCGAATGTCGGGGGCAGCCGACGATCCCGTGACTTGCGCGGTGCCGCTGAGCGCGCCCACGGCATCGAGGCCCGGTGAAAAATCATTGGCAAGTGCTGCCGGCACCGCCGACAAGGTGGCAGCGAGATCGAGCGTCTGGCCAGCCGTACCCGACACGGCAACCGAACCACCGCCGACACCGAGCGCCAGTTTCTCTATGCTCACCCTGC
This sequence comes from Mesorhizobium sp. M1403, assembly GCF_040317695.1. NCBI lineage: Bacteria > Pseudomonadati > Pseudomonadota > Alphaproteobacteria > Hyphomicrobiales > Phyllobacteriaceae > Mesorhizobium > Mesorhizobium sp. M1403. Next base: position 16,586 of record NZ_JAMYKY010000008.1, read on the forward strand.
CATTGGCGATTGTCAGCGCCGATGGCTGTGCGACAGCTGCCTTGATGCCGCGGACGGTCGCCTCGCCCGAGGCAAGCTCGATGCTGGTGGTGCCGTTCGCAACCCTGACCCGCCCGGCCGCGCTGGCCGGAATGCCGGCGACCGTGGCGCCGCCGCTAAAGCCGGTCCAGTCGCCATCGCGCTTCAGGTCGACGTCGATGCCGCTGATCACCGTGGTTCCGGAGGTGATCGTGTCGGCCTTGATCTTGCCGGAGATCGCCGGGGCTTTGAGATAGTTGGCGACCAGCGCGTTGACAGCGATTGTCTTCGCCGCCAGTTCGCCGCGCGAGATCGCGGCGCTCGTCGCATCGATCGCGACCGTCGGCGCACCATTGTCATTCGCGAAACGGATCGTGCCACGCACGTCGCCGGCTACCGTTTGGCCGGCAAGTCTGGCCAGCGGAGCAATATCCGCCGCATCGAGGTTCAACGTGCCGAGCGGCAGCAGGTTGTCATCGAGCCCGAGGTCGCCGGAGACCTTGTTGTCGGCTAACGAGACGGCAAGTCCATTGATGGAGCGCTTGCCATCGGTTGTGACCAGCGATGCCTTGAGGTCGAGCGGCTGGTCGTCGACCGAGCCGGTCAGCGAGACATCGGCGGCGGGACTAGCGATATCGGCTTTGCCGCTCGCGCTCAACTTGATCTGCTTCACCACACGGCCGGACGCCGTCAGGCTGTCGCTGTTGGCCGAAACCGAGAAATCCGGTGCGCTGCGCGCGCCGCTTGCCGTCAGCGCAAAACCGACGGCGCCGCCGACCTTCGCGCCGACCAGCGGGGACAGCACCGACACGTCGCCGAGCGTGCCCTTGATATCGGCCCGGATATCGGTGCCTTGCGCCATGGCGGTGCCGCTGGCGCTAAGCGTGCCTGAGGTGAGTTGCAATGCGTTGGCGGCGAACGCACCGTCCGGGTCGCGTGTCGCGGTTGCGGAAAACTGCACGCGCTGGCCGAGAACCGAGCTGATCTGCGGCGGCAGCGCCGTCGAGGCCGCGTCGGCATTCATCTTGAGCGTCATCGACAGATCGGCAAGCGCTACTGTGGCCGTCACGGACGCATTGAGCGCGTCGCTGCGAAGCGTGCCTTGGTCGACGACGACCTGGTCCTTGCTGACCGAGCCGGCGAGACCGGCGCTGACCCTGCCCGTTATCAGCGGCGCCAATGTCGCAACGTCGGTGTTCAGGCCGGCCGCCGTCAGCTTGATGGTGACAGGCCCACTACGGTTCTGGATGTCGAAGCCATCAGAATGAACTTGCCCGATCAGGTCGTCCACCCGCGTGCCGCCCGCCACCACCGAGACCAGCGACGCGCCGATATCGACCATCGGCGCCTTGCCATCGCCGAAAGCGCGTGCCGTGGCGTCCTTGATCGCCACGGTTATCGGCTGTGCCTCACTGCCGAGGCTAAGCACGATCGGCGGCCCTTTCGCGGCGAGTTTCACCGAAAGATCGCTGGCGCCGCTCGGATCGACAATGCCGGCGGCGGTCGCGTGCACGGCGCCGCTGTCGATATTGGCGCGCTCGACATCGACGCCACCGGCCGCGGTCGCTGTGCCGGCGAGGTCGAAGGTGGTCTTGCCGGCAAACAGCGGTTTCAGGGTTTCGGGCAGGAAGCGCTCGAATTCGCCATCGCCGTTGGCCTCGACATAATGGCCCTTATCGGTGAGCTGATGGCGACCGGTGAGTTGGGTGACGATCCGGCCGTCGACAACGAAGGTTCCAATACCATTCCAGTTGGCGAGCGGTCCTGTGCCGGAAATGACAATGTCGACTGGCGGCGCGCCTGGCAGCTTGAGCAGGTTGGCGATGATGCCGCCGGCCGGCTCGGATGCCTTAAGGTCTAAGTCGAGCTTGTTGTCGGCGGGCGCGAAATGGGCTTTGGCGTCGACCGTGCCTTGCTTGCCGTCGTGGCGAACGATGTTCAGGTTGGTCTCGATGGCCAATGGCGAGGCGTCCGCCTTGAGCGCTCCCTTGGCTGCAAGTTCGGCGACACCGCTGCCGGCCAGAGCCTGCCCGAGCGCGATTTCGGGAAGGTCGAGCTGCTTGACGTCGATGGAAACCGGCAGCGTCGTCGCTCCGCTTTGGCTCGGCTGTGTGCTGGCCACCGGCAGCCTTGCCAATTCGATGCGCTCGGCCCCAACAAGATCGGCGCTGAAGCTCTTCGACAGGAGTGCCAGCGGCGACCAGTCGACAGCCACCTTGCGCGCCACCATCCAGGCGCCTTCGCGATCCTCCAGAACGACATGATCGACCCTCAGCGCGCCCGACCAGATACCGTCGATGCCGACGACAGTGACCTTGCGATCGTCGGTCGAGGCCATGGTCGAGATGATGCCGGCAAGGTTTTCGCGGCCGCGCTCGGTTTTGGTCAGCACGACGAGGGCCCCCACCGCCGCTGCCACGACGATGAGCAGCGTGTAGAAAAGGATACGGAGGATGCGCCTGAATATTGCCATCAGAATGCCTGGCCGATGCCGGCATAAATGCCGAAATGAGGATCGTCGGGGCCGCGGTTGAGCGGCACTGCCGCGTCGATGCGCAGCGGCCCGAACGCCGTCAGATAGCGCAAGCCTACACCCGCGCCGACCTTCATGTCCGAAAAATCGGGGACCTGCCCGGTGGACACCGTGCCGGCATCGACGAACGGCACGACGCCGATCTTGTCGGTGACGGCGATGCGCATCTCGACCGAGGTCTCGAAGAAGGAAAGCCCGCCGATCGGCTCTCCGTTGCTGTCCTTCGGGCCGATGCCCTGATAGGCATAGCCGCGCACCGAGCCGCCGCCGCCGGAGTAGAAGCGGCGGTCGGCCGGAACATCCTGAAGACCGGCGCCGATGATCGAGCCGATGGCGACACGTTCGGCGAAAACGAATTTCGAGGCCGAATCGAGCGACTGGTAGGCCGACCCCTCGCCTTTCAGCTTGACGAACGCAGCCCCGCTCAAAATGTCGTAGCTCGGCTCGACATAGGCCAGCACCCTGAAGCCCCTTGTCGGATTGAGCTTGCTGTCGCGATTATCGTAGACATATTGCAGCGGAATGCTGGCGATCAGATAAGTGTGCTTGCCAAAAGCGTCGTGGATCCTGGAATAGTCAAGCGCGACTTGCGCGGAAACCGTCTGCTTCTTGTCGAGTTCGTAGGACAGGCCGGTGCTGCCCTTGACCGAGAAATGGTCGTAGGCGTCGGGGTGCTCCAGCACGGTGTTGACACTGGCAATGAATTTCGACGCCGGCCCGACCACGCCCGGCTTTTCGAACATGACGCCGGCATTGTAATTGAGCTGGGTCAAGTCGTTGCTGCCGATGCCGCTGATCTTGCCGTCGATGCGCAGCTTTTCGGCGCGGCCAAACAGATTGCGGTGCCCCCAATAGCCTTCGAGGCCCAGCCCTTCGGTGTTTGAGAAACTGCCGCCAATGCCGAAATAGCGCGGCTTGCGTTCGCTTACCTGGACACCGATCGGGATGTTGCCTTCGGCGTCGAGCGCGTCGGCTTCCTTCACCGTCACGCTGTTGAAGACCTCGAGCCCGAGCAGCCGGTCGCGCGCATCGTCGATCTCATCGGGCGAATATTGGCGGCCGCGCTTCAGGCCAGTCATATATTCGGTGAAGTCGCGGTCGACCTTTTCGGTGCCCTCGACAGTGGTGTCGCCATAGCCGGCGACCGGCCCGGCCGCGACGGTGAGCGTCATGTCGAGCGTCGAACCGGCGTGCTCGGCGACGATCTCGCGGCGCGTCACCTTGGCCAGCGGCCTGCCTTCTTGCTTGAGTGCCCGCACGATCGCCGCCTCGGCCTTGAGCACGGCGCCCGAACTGGCGTCACCGCCGGCGATCAGACCGAAGTCGGCACTTGCCAGCCCCGCTGCATCGCCTTTCAGCCTGATGTTGCCAAGCGTGAATTTCGGCCCGGCTGCTATGCTTATCACCACCGGAATCGGCTGCGGGCCGGAAAACTCGGCATCGGGCGGCAGATCGTCGAGCGGCTTGCCTTGAATAGTGATGGTGACGACACCCTCGTAGCGCGCGTCCGCGTAGAGCGCGGCGACAAGTTGCTCACGGTCGCTGCGCGCCTTGGCCAAAAGACCCAGCGAACCTGATACCGGGTGTTCCTCGTCGGCTTTCAGCGCCGAGGCGTTTTCGAGCTTCTCGGCAAGATCCTCGTCAGCGTCGGGCGCTTCTATCGTCACGGCATAGCGTAGTGGGTCGACGATGTCGGCATCTTCGTCCTTTGACGACCCCCACAGCTTGATGCCGAAAATCTCGAAGGCTGCCGCACTTCCGGTTTCGGCAACAAGTGCCGTCGAGCACAACAAAGCGAAAAGCAGGGCGCGCGAAAGCGCGCGCTGTGGCGCGGTTCCTCCCGACATCTGCCTTTCATACGCCGGCATTATGCTCCTAGCCTAGCTCGCAAACCTAAAATTGGAATGAAGTTCTGAAGCACTCGTAAAGGGGCCACAATCCAATTGCTGAAATAGACAGGGCTTGGAACTCACACCTTCTGCGTCGCCGCAAGAAAGCGTGATCCCCTGTCCTATGGAGCTACTACCGGTCACCGGCCGGAAAGCAAACCGTTGGCAGGCGGATCCTGCCGCGTCCTGATGTTGACAAGCGCGACTGAAGCTTGAACATTTCTGGACGTAAGCACTTGTCTGGAGGGGTTTATGGCAATGCGCGCGGCTCGTGGTCTATCGATTCTTTTCCTTCTCTTTTTCGCCTGGAGCGGTGTCGCGCAAGCGGCCGAAGCCCGGCGGGTGGTGACATCGGACAATTCCGACTATTTTGGTTTCGATCTCAGATCCGACCAGAATGTCAGCCTCGACCAGTGCAAGACCACCTGCCTCGGCGACCCGGCCTGCCGCGCCTTCACCTACAACCTCAAGGCCAAATGGTGCTTCCTTAAATCCGATTACAACTCGTTGAAACCCTTCGGCGGCGCCGTCGCCGGCAAGGTCGTCAACATCGATGGCGATCCCGACATCGGCGCGCCACCCGAACTCGCCTTCTTCCCCAACTGGATGGCCGACCAGGCCCAGCAATACCGCAACAAGCTCACCGGGCCGACCTACACCAAGCCGAACGAGGGGCTGACGGCGCTGAGGGCGGCGGCCGAACAGTCGGCGCTGACGGGCGATCATCGCTCGGCCATGCACAAATACGAAGCGGCGGTTTCGGTGTTGCCGGATGATGGCCAGCTCTGGCTCGAGCTGGCGCGCGAAACGCTTGCCGTCCATCCGACCGCCAACAGTTCGGAGCCGTCGACCCTACCGGCGAACGCCACTTCCGCCGCCTTCAACGCCTACAAATTGCTGCGCACCACCAAGACGCGCGCCGACGTGCTGGCGCTGCTCGGAGACGGCCTTGACCGCCGCGACCTCTACAGGCCAGCCCTGCAGGCCTACGAGGCGAGCCTCGCTTTGGTCAATTCGCCGGCGGTCAGGGCCGCTTATCAGGATCTCAAGGCCCGCAAGGGCTTCCGCGTCATCGATCATACCGTCGATGCTGACACCAGCGCGCCGCGCATCTGCGCGCAGTTCTCCGAGGAGCTGGTCAAGACCGGCGTCGATTATTCCCAGTTCGTCACCGTCGACAACGCCGCTCCCAAGGGCGTCGAAGCCAAGGACAAGCAGATCTGCGTCGAAGGGCTCGAGCACGGCCAACATTATGACGTGACCTTCCGCGCCGGCCTGCCGGCCGCCATTGGCGAGGTCACCGCGGCACCGGTGGTGCTGTCGATCTACGTGCAGGACCGCGCGCCTTCGGCCCGCTTCACTGGCGACAGCTTCGTGCTGCCCGCCGGCGCACGCCGCGGCATACCGGTCGTCACCGTTAACATGAATGCCGCCGAAATGAAGCTCTTCCGCATCGGCGACCGCTCGCTGGCCCAGCTTCTGTCGGGGTATCAGTTCCTGCGCCAACTTGACGGCTACGACATTTCGAACATCTCCGAACAGATGGGCGAGCCGGTCTGGCAAGGCCAGCTCGACATCGCCAACGACCTCAACAAGGAAGTCACCACCTCCTTCCCCATCGACGAGGCGTTGCCGAAGCGCAAGCCCGGCGTCTATGTGCTGACCGCACAAGCCGTCAACGATCGCAGCGACGACTATGATTCGCACGCCACGCAATGGTTCGTCGTCTCCGATATCGGCCTGTCGACCTATACCGGACAGGATGGGCTGAACGTCTTTGCCCGTTCGCTTGCAACCGCCGAGCCGATCGCCGGCGCCGAGCTGACGCTGCTGGCCAGGAACAACGAAATCCTCGGCACCGCGACCACCGACGCGGAAGGGCGGGCGGTGTTCAATCCCGGCCTGACGCGCGGCGACAGCGGCATGGCGCCGGCGGTGCTGATGGCCAAGCAGGGCGACGACGACTTCGTCTTCCTCGATATGGGCCGCGCCGGCTTCGACCTGTCCGATCGCGGCGTCGCCGGACGCGCGGCGCCGGGCGCGCTCGACGTCTATGCCTGGACCGAGCGCGGCATCTACCGCGCCGGCGAGGACGTCCATGTCTCGGCTCTTGCCCGCGACAGTGCCGCCAAGGCGGTCGAGAACCTGCCGCTCACCTTCATCTTCTCGCGGCCCGACGGCGTCGAGGACCGCCGCATCGTCAGCGACGGAGCATCGGCCGGCGGCCACGCCGTCGACCTGCCGCTGGAACCCAACGCCATGCGCGGCACCTGGACAGTGGCGATCCACACCGATCCCAAGCAGGCGGCGGTCGCCAGCCAGATGTTCCTGGTCGAGGACTTCGTCCCGGATCGCATCGAGTTCGACCTGTCCGCCGACAAGCAGGAGATCGCCCAGGGCGAGACCGCCAACATCACCGTCGACGGCCGCTTTCTCTATGGCGCGCCGGCCGCGGGCCTCGCGCTCGAAGGCGAATTGACGCTGTCGACCGGCCGCGACTGGGACCGCTTCAAAGGCTATTCCTTCGGTCTGGCCGACGAACAGTCGGCCGAACCAACGGTGACGCCCTTCACCGGCCTGCCGGTGGTCGGCGACGACGGCAAGGCGACCTTCCCGGTTTCCGTCGATCAATTGCCATCCACCACCAAGCTGGTCGATGCCAAGGTCACGGTCCGGTTGCGCGAGACCGGCGGCCGTGCGATCGAGCGCTCGCTGAATATCGGCATCCGCCCGCAGGGCCACATGATCGGCATCCGCCCCGATTTCGACGGCGACGAGGTGCCGCAAGGCGGCACGGCCAAGTTCAGCCTGATCGCCGTCGACCCAGACGGCAAGCGTGAAGCGCTGAAGGGCGCGCAGTGGTCACTGGTCAAGGTCGAGCGCAGCTACCAGTGGTACCGCTCGAGCAATTCCTGGAACTATGAGCCGGTCATCTTCACCAAGGCGGTGGCCAACGGCCGGGTCGACCTGAGCGCCGATGGCGAGGCTACCATGTCGCTGCCGGTCGACTGGGGCCGCTACCGGCTCGAGATCGAGACATCGGATCCGGAAGGCCCGGCGACCAGCTACGAGTTCGACGCCGGCTGGTATGTCAGTTCCACCACGACCGAAACGCCCGACGGGCTCGAGATCGCCCTCGACAAGGAAACCTATGCGGCGGGCGAAGTAGCCAAGCTCAAAGTATCGCCGCACTTTGCCGGCGAATTGCTCGTCACCATCGGCGCCGACAAGCTCTTGAGGACGGTCACGGCCAGCGTGCCGGCCGGCGGCAGCACTGTCGACATCACGGTCGGGGACGATTGGGGTGCCGGCGCCTACGTCACGGCAACGCTGTTCAGGCCGGGCGATGCGCAAGAGACGCGCATGCCGGCGCGCGCCATCGGCGTCAAATGGCTGAAGCTCGATCCCGGCTCGCGTAAGCTTGCCGTCAGCTTGGCGCCGCCGGACAAGACCATGCCGCGCCAGCAGCTGTCGATCCCGGTCGCCGTTGCCGGCGTGCAGCCCGGCACCAACGCCTATGTCATGGTCGCGGCCGTTGACGTCGGCATCCTCAACCTGACCAACTACAAGGTACCGGATCCGGAGAACTGGTTCTTCGGCCAGCGCATGCTCGGTCTCGAGGTTCGCGACATCTATGGCCGGCTGATCGACGGCTCGCTGGGCACGACCGGCAAGCTGCGCACTGGCGGCGATGGCGCCAACATGCAGTCGCAAGGCAGTCCGCCGACCGAAAAGCTGGTCGCCTTCTTCTCCGGCCCGGTCCAGCTCGACGCCGACGGCAAGGCGCGGATCGACTTCGACATACCGCAGTTCAACGGCACCGTGCGCGTCATGGCCGTCGCCTGGACAAAGGAAGCGGTCGGCCATGCCCAGTCAGACGTCATCGTGCGCGATCCGGTGGTGATCACCGCCGGCCTGCCGCGCTTCCTGGCGCCCGGCGATTCCGCCGTCATGCGGCTCGACGTCGCCGACACCGATGGCCCCGCTGGCGACTACAAGCTGACCATCGACACGACGGGCGACCTGTCTACCGGCAGTGCCGCCTTGCCTGAGAAGCTGACGCTCGCCAAAGGCAAGCGGCAGACGCTGACCGTGCCGTTGATTGCGCAGACCGCGGGCAACGCCTCGATCACCATCAAGCTTGCGCATGCCGATGGCACCGCCGTCGAGCAGACGCTCTATGTGCCGGTGCGCCCGGCGCAACTGCCGGTGACCACCCGCATGGTCGTCGACCTCAAGGGCAATGGCGGCGCGCTGCGCGTCGACAAGGAACTGTTGGCGGCAAGCCTGCTCGATGGCGCTTCGGTGAGCGTCGGCGTTTCGCAGTCAGCTGCCTTCGATGTGCCGTCGCTGCTGATGACGCTCGACCGCTATCCCTATGGTTGCGCTGAGCAGACCACCAGCCGCGCCATGCCGCTTCTATACGTCAACGAGATGGCTTCCGGCATCGGCATGGCCAGCGACCCCGATCTGCATGGCCGCGTCCAGGACGCCATCTACAAGGTGCTGAGCTACCAGGCCTCGGCCGGCAGCTTCGGTCTGTGGGGTCCGGGTTCCGGCGATCTGTGGCTCGACGCCTATGTCACCGATTTCCTGACCCGGGCGCGCGAGCAGAAATACGACGTGCCGGCCCTGGCGATGAACCAAGCGCTGAGCAATCTGCAGAACGCGATCGGCTACGACCAGGACGTCCAGGATCGCGGCAGTGAGATCGCTTATGCGCTCTATGTGCTTGCCCGCAACAAGAAGGCCTCGGTCGGCGATCTGCGTTATTACGCCGACACCCAGCTCGAAGCCTTTACCAGCCCGATGGCCGTCGCCCAACTGGCGGCCTCTCTCGCGCTCTACGGTGACACGCAGCGCTCGGAGGCAACCTTCCAGGCCGCGTTGCAACTGGCCAAGTCGACGCCGGAATATGACTATTACCGGTCCGACTATGGCTCGCCGCTGCGTGACGGTGCGGCGATCCTGGCGCTTGCCGCGGAAAGCAAGCCGGTGCCGACCATCGTGCCGGCGCTGATCCAGCTGGTGACCAGGGAACGCGCCGACGCCAGGTGGACCAGCACCCAGGACGAGTCCTGGATGCTGCTGGCGGCCCGCGCGCTGAAGGCCGGCAATGATTCGATCGCGCTGACCGTCAACGGCGCACCGCATGCCGGCGGCTATTCGGACCAGATCGCCGGTGGCGAACTGGCCGACAGTCCGCTGACCATCGTCAACACCGGCAGAAATCCGCTGCAGGCGGTCGTCACCACCGTGGCCTCGCCGATCCAGCCTCTGCCGGCCGGCGGCAACGGCTTTACCATTAGCCGTACCTACTACAAGCTCGACGGCACAGAGGCCAACGTGACGGAGGTCAAGCAGAACGAACGCTATGTCGTCGTGCTCAAGGTTTACGAGCAGAACACCTGGCCTTCGCGGCTGCTGATCACCGACCTGTTGCCGGCCGGCTTCGAGATCGACAATCCGGGCCTGGTCTCCAGCGCCCAATTGACGAACTTCTCCTGGCTGGCGCAGACCGATGCTGCCCATCTCGAATTCCGCAACGACCGTTTCGTCGCGGCCTTCAATCCGAACGACGGCGACGGCGACCGCAACATCACGCTCGCCTACGTCGTACGCGCGGTGACGCCGGGCACCTATGCCCACCCGGCAGCAACGATCGAAGACATGTACCGGCCGCAATATTCGGCCCGCACCGCCACCGGCATGATGGAGGTCAAGGCGCCGTAACGATGGAGAGGGACGCAAACTGGTTGGCTGTAGCTAACGACGTGACGCCGCGCCGCCCCTTACCCTTACCCTCTCCCCGTGAAGGACAGGGAGAGGGGGTCGCCAGCGTTGCGGCCATTCACCTTCTCCCCGTCCTCCACGGGGAGAGGGTGCCGGCAGGCGGATGAGGGGCGGCGCCGTGCTCTCCAAAAGATTCCTCCGCCGAGCGGCCATTGCGGGCATTTCCTTCGCCGCAATCACCGCTGTCGCCCTCTGGCAGCTCGACCGCGCTTTTCCGCCGCCGCTGCCGGCTGCGCTGACGGTCTCGACCGAGGTGCAGGACCGTGACGGCCAGCTGTTGCGGGCCTTCGCCACGCCGGACGGCTATTGGCGGCTTGCGACCAACCTGGACCAGGTTGACAACCAGTTCGTCGACATGCTGGTCACCTATGAGGACAAGCGCTTCTGGGATCATCAAGGCGTCGACGTGCTGGCACTGGCGCGTGCGGCCGGCCAGTTCGCGACCAGCGGCCATATCGTCTCCGGTGGTTCGACGCTCTCGATGCAGCTCGCCCGGCTGATCGAACCGCGCGACAGCCGCAGCCTCGGCTCGAAGATCAAACAGATGCTGCGCGCCGTCCAGATAGAACGGCGGCTGTCCAAGCGCGAGATCCTCGAACGCTACCTGACGCTGGCGCCCTATGGCGGCAATCTCGAAGGCGTGCGCGCCGCTTCGCTCGCCTATTTCGGCAAGGAGCCGAAGCGGCTGACGGTCTCTGAGGCGGCCCTGCTCGTCGCTTTGCCGCAATTGCCGGAAAAGCGACGCCCTGACCGCAACCTCGAAGTCGCTCATGCCGCCCGCGACCGCGTGCTGACCCGCATGGTGTCGGCAGGCCTGCTCGGCGAACGCGAGGCCGCGCGAGCCGCGCTCGACGATGTGTCGGGGCTGCGGCGGACCTTGCCGGCGCTCGCTGCTCATGCTGCCTATGCAATGCTGCCCAAGGCCATTCCCGGCCAGAAGCTGCAACTGACGATCCGCAAGAGTGTCCAGGAAGGACTGGAGCAGGTGGCCAAGGATGCCGCCGCCAAGCTCGGCCCTCGCCTTTCGGTGGCCATGGTGCTGGCCGATGCCCGCACCGGCGATATTCTTGGCGAGGTCGGCTCTGCCGATTTCTTCGATGCCAGCCGTTCGGGCTGGATCGACATGACCAAGGTCGTTCGCTCGCCTGGCTCGACGCTGAAGCCGTTCATCTACGGCCTCGCCTTCGAGCAAGGCCTGGTGGCGCAGGAGATGCTGATCGAGGACAGCCCGGCCGATTTCTCCGGTTACCGGCCGAAGAACTTCGACATGGGCTATCAGGGCGATGTCAGCATCAGGCAGGCGCTGCAATTGTCGCTCAACGTGCCGGCGATCCGCGTGCTCGACGCGGTCGGCCCGGCCCGGCTGATGGCGCGCTTTCGCCAGGCAGGCGTGATGCCGATACTGCCCGTCAACGAAGCGCCTGGCCTGGCGATCGGCCTCGGTGGCGTCGGAGTGACGCTGCGCGACCTCGTCCAACTCTATGCCGGCCTTGCCAATGGCGGCAAGGCACACACGCTGCATGACGGCACCGAGCCGGCGAACACCGAACGCTCGACCACCACCATCCTCGATGGTCAGGCGAATTGGCAGATCACCGACATCCTGTCGGGCGTCAAGCCGCCCCAGGGTGCCGCCCAACGCGGCATCGCCTACAAGACCGGCACCTCCTACGGCTATCGCGACGCCTGGTCGGTCGGCTTCGACGGCCGTTATGTGCTCGGCGTCTGGGTCGGCCGCCCCGATGCCGGCGCGGTGCCCGGTCTGTCCGGCTATGTCTCGGCCGCGCCCATTCTGTTCGAAGGCTTTGTCCGTTCCAGCCTAGCCGCCGTGCCGCTGCCAAGCCAACCGTCCGGCGTCCGCCGGCCAAAGCGCGAAGAATTGCCGGTGACGCTGACGCGCTTCGGCGCCGGCGTCGACGGGCTGGTGCAGGCGACGCCGACCGAACCTGCACCAACCATCGTCTTTCCGCCTGACGGCGCCCGTGTCGATCTCGGCACTTCCTCGGCCGACGCCTCGCCGCTGGTGCTCAAGCTGCAAGGCGGCCGCGCACCGTTCCGCTGGCTGGCCAACGGCAAGCCGCTGGTCGGCATCGACCGGCGGCGCACCGCGACCTGGCAGCCGGACGGCGCCGGCTATTCCACCCTGACCGTAATCGATGCGGCGGGGCGCGCGGCCAGTGTGAAGGTTTTTGTCGAGTGAAAGTTTCCCTTGAATAGTTTCCGGCAGGTGATTCAGCGGATTGGGTTTTACGCCTTGCTTTCGGCCGCCGGTATTTCCTCGGCCTCTGCTGACGCCCTCCCCGCCGGCTTTGTTCGGCTGGCCGACATCGATCCCAGTATCCGGCAGGATATCCGCTATGCCGGCCTCGAAAACTTCCTGCATCGCAAGGTAAGCGGTTACGATGCGCCGGTATGCGTCCTCACCAGCCAAGCGGCGCAAGCGCTTTCCGCAGTGCAGAAAGCGATTGCTGCCGGAGGGCTGACGCTGGTCGTGTTCGACTGCTACCGCCCTGCGCGTGCTGTCTCCGACATGGGTGACTGGACAAAAACGAGCGGACCACCGGACCCGCAATGGTACCCAAAGGTCAAGCGCAAGGATCTCATCGCCAAGGGCTATATCGGCGAACTGTCCACCCATTCGCGCGGATCGACGGTCGATGTCGCCATCACGCGAGCGGACCGCAAGAGCGCTCCGAAACCGGCCTGCGGCGCGACCGATGCCGACACGCTGGATTTCGGCACCGGTTTCGACTGTTTCGATCCGACGAGCGAAACGGCTCACCGACCGATCGCCAGTGAAGCGGCGGCAAACCGCAAAAAACTTGTCGAGGCGATGCGCGCCGGCGGCTTCAAGAATTACGCACGCGAATGGTGGCACTTCACGCTGGAAAACGAGCCGTTTCCAAGAGAGCGCTTCAACTTTCCCGTCACCGCCGAATAGTCCGCCAAAACCTCGTTCGGACGCGACGCCGCCATTGCCGAAGAGCTAGCCGTCTCTAGATAATCGCGTCGGGAGCGTAGGTCCCGTGCAAGGGAAAATAGTTCCTCCCATCGCCGAAAGTAGGCGAAAAATTGCTTCAATAGGCCAAAAAAGGCAACATTGAATGCATCTAAATTCTATCAATTCGGTAGATTTGGCGCGAGTTCAACGGAGGCGGAAATGACCAAACCTCATTTCAGGAAACTGCTCGGCGCACTGGTCGCCACATCGGTCCAGTTCGGCACGCTCGGTTTCGCGTTTGCCGACACCACCATTCTCAACGTGTCCTATGACCCGACGCGTGAGCTCTACAAGCAATTCGATGAGGCCTTTGTCGCCCACTGGAAGGCCGAGACAGGCGAGACGGTGACCATCCAGCAGTCGCATGGCGGATCCGGCGCCCAGGCGCGCGCCGTGATCGACGGGCTCGACGCCGACGTGGTGACGCTGGCGCTCGAAGGCGATATCAACGCCATTGTCTCGAAAACGAAGAAGATCAATCCCGACTGGCGGACGAAATTCGAAAACAATTCGGCGCCTTACACCTCGACCATCATCTTCCTCGTCCGCAAGGGAAACCCCAAGGGCATTCATGATTGGGGCGATCTGGTCAAGGATGACGTCCAGGTGATCACGCCCAATCCGAAGACCTCCGGCGGCGCGCGCTGGAACTATCTTGCCGCCTGGGCCTATGCCAGCGCCAAGGATGGCGGCGACGAGGCCAAGACCAAGGGATTCGTTGGCAATCTCTATGCGCATGTCCCGGTTCTCGACACCGGTGCGCGCGGCGCCACCGTGACCTTTGCGCAAAAAGGGCTAGGCGACGTGCTGCTCGCCTGGGAAAACGAGGCCTATCTGGCGCTCGACGAGTTCGGCGCTGACAATTTCGATATCGTCTACCCGCCGACCTCGATCCTGGCCGAGCCGCCGGTCGCAGTGGTCGACGCCAATGTCGACGCCAAAGGCACACGCAAAGTTGCCGAAGCCTATCTGAGCTACCTCTATTCCAAGGAAGGCCAGACGATCATCGCCAAGAACCATTATCGCCCTTCGAAGCCCGACCTGGTGCCGGCGGAGGACCTGGCCAAGCAGCCTGAGATCAAGCTGGTCACCATCGACGACCCACTTTTTGGCGGCTGGAAGAAGGCACAGCCTTATCATTTCGGCGACGGTGGTATATTCGACCAGATCTATAAGCCGGCCCAGTAGCATTTAGATCAGGACGACATGACCACAGCACCCGCCAAGGCGGGGTGGCGGTTCAGGCAGCCGAGCGTCATTCCGGGTTTCGGATTGACGCTCGGCTTCTCGCTTGCCTACCTCACCCTCATCATCCTCATTCCCCTGTCCGGGTTGATCTGGCGCTCGGCGGCGCTCGGCTGGACCGACTTCTGGGCGATCGTCACCGACCGCCGCACCATCAACGCGCTTGAAATCAGCTTCGGCACCGCCTTCATTGCCGCCGCCGTCAACGTCGTCTTCGGCACGATCGTCGCCTGGGTGCTGGTGCGCTACAGCTTTCCCGGCCGCCGCATCGTCGATGCCATGGTCGACCTGCCCTTTGCGCTGCCGACGGCGGTTGCCGGCATCGCGCTGACCACGCTTTACGCACCGAACGGCTGGATCGGCAGCCTGCTGACGCCGCTCGGCATCAAAGTCGCTTATACGCCACTCGGCATTGTCATTGCGCTGATCTTCATCGGGCTGCCCTTCGTCGTGCGCACCGTGCAGCCGATCATGGAGGAGATCGACAAGGAGGTCGAGGAAGTGGCCGCAACGCTCGGCGCCAATCGCTTCCAGATCATCAGCCGCGTCCTGCTTCCCGGACTGGCGCCGGCCATCGTCACCGGTTTCGCGCTGGCCTTCGCGCGCGGCGTCGGCGAGTACGGCTCAGTCATCTTCATCGCCGGCAACCTGCCCTATAAATCCGAGATCGCACCGCTTCTGATTGTCATCAGGCTCGAGGAATATAATTACGCTGCGGCGACCGCGATCGCGGCGATCATGCTGGCGCTGTCCTTCGTGATGCTGCTGGTCATCAACCTGGTGCAGACGTGGAGCCGCAAGCGCTATGGCTGACCCGGAGATCAAATCCTACGCGCCGCACCACGAAAGCCAGTCGCCGGCGGTGACCGAAAGCCGCACGGCGAGAACCGTGCTGATGATCGTGACCTTTGCCTTCCTCGGCATTTTCCTGCTCTTGCCGCTGATCATCGTCTTCAAGGAAGCTTTCGCCAAAGGCATCGAGACCTACACACAGGCGCTGTCGGAACCGGATACGCGCTCGGCGATCCGCCTGACGCTTCTGGTCGCGGCGATCTCGGTGCCGCTCAACGTCGTCTTCGGCATTTCCGCCGCCTGGGCGATTGCCAAGTTCGAGTTCAAGGGCAAGGCGTTCCTGACCACGCTGATCGACCTGCCGTTTTCGGTCTCCCCGGTCATTTCCGGCCTGGTCTATGTACTCCTCTTCGGCGCGCAAGGCCTGCTCGGTGCTTGGCTCAAGGCGCATGGCATCGTCATCCTGTTTGCCGTGCCGGGCATCGTGCTGGCCACCATCTTCGTCACCTTCCCCTTCGTCGCCCGCGAATTGATCCCGCTGATGCAGGAGCAGGGCAATGGCGACGAGGAGGCGGCCCTGTCGCTCGGCGCCAATGGCTGGCAGGCGTTCTGGTACGTGACGTTGCCTAACGTCAAATGGGGATTGCTCTACGGCGTACTGTTGTGCAATGCCCGCGCCATGGGTGAGTTCGGCGCGGTCTCGGTGGTGTCCGGCCACATACGCGGGTTGACCAACACCATGCCGCTGCATGTCGAAATCCTTTATAACGAGTACAATGCCGCCGCCGCCTTTGCCGTCGCTTCGCTGCTTGCCGGCCTGGCGCTCGTCACACTGGTCTTGAAAACACTTCTCGAGATGCGCTACGGCGCCGAGATCGCCGCGACGCGCGGACACTGACAAAATGCATGTCGCCCAAAAGTGGGAACCGGTTTTGGGATAACGACATGCATCAACTACAAAAGGGATTTGTATGGAAGTTCGCGTTGCCAACGTGCGCAAGGAGTTTGAGCGGTTTCCGGCCCTTCACGACGTTTCGCTCGACATCAAGTCGGGTGAGTTGATCGCGTTGCTGGGGCCATCCGGTTCCGGCAAGACGACGCTGCTCAGGCTGATTGCCGGGTTGGAGCGGCCGACCCGCGGAAAGATCTTCTTCGGCGAAGAGGATGCCTCGCAAAAGTCGATCCAGGAGCGCAATGTCGGCTTCGTCTTTCAGCATTACGCGCTGTTTCGCCATATGACGGTCGCCGACAATATCGGCTTCGGACTCAAGGTCCGGCACGGGCCGTCACGCCCGTCGGCGAAGGAAATCCGCCGCCGCGCCTCGGAACTCCTCAACCTCGTTCAGCTTTCCGGTCTGGAAAAACGCTATCCGGCGCAGCTTTCGGGCGGCCAGCGCCAGCGCGTGGCGCTGGCCCGCGCCATGGCGATCGAACCGGCCGTGCTTTTGCTCGACGAGCCGTTCGGCGCGCTCGATGCCCAGGTGCGCCGCGAACTGCGCCGCTGGCTGCGCGACATCCACGACGCCACCGGCCACACCACGGTCTTCGTCACCCATGACCAGGAAGAGGCGCTGGAGCTTGCCGACCGCGTCGTGGTGATGAGCCAGGGCCGCATCGAGCAGGTTGGCACCGCCGACGAGATCTACGACACGCCGAACTCGCCCTTCGTCTATGGCTTCATCGGCGAATCGAGCTCGATCCCGGTCAAGGTCGAGGACGGCCAGGTCTGGATCGCCGACCGGCCGATCGGGCTTTCCGCGCCGCACGCACCGCAAGGTGAAGCGACGCTGTTCTTCCGCCCGCACGACGTCGATCTGGTGGAAGAATGCAACGGCTGCATCGCCGGCACGGTTGTCGCCAGCCGCCGCGTCGCCGGCACCAGGCGGGTCGAGCTCGAAATCGGCGGCGAACGCCAGCGGGTCGAGATCGAGTTGCCAGTCGACCATCCGGCGGCGCAGAAAAGCCGGGTGGCTTTCAGGCCGCGGCGCTGGAAGCTTTTTCCGGCTGCTTGATCCTCTTTTAGGCGCTACACCAGCCAGTTCTCGACCTTCAGGCCTTTGATCCGGTTGAACTCGCCGGTGTTGGCGGTCACCAGGGTAGTTCCCAGTGCATAGGCGTGGGCAGCAATAAAAAGGTCGTTTTGGCCGATGGTCTGGCCCCTGCCTTCCAGCTCTGCGCGAATCGCGCCGTACTCGGCATCTACCGGCACATCGAGCGGCAAGACAGGAATCTCAGCCAGCAATTCCTCGACCTTCTTGAGCAACTTGGCCGACTCTTTCCTGGCGCAGCCATATCGCAGTTCCGAGGCGACCACGATGCTGGTACACACGGCGGCGTCTCCCACGCGCAGGACGGCGGCGGCGGCTTTCCCGGCCGGATTTCGGATCATGTCGCTGATAATGTTCGTGTCCAGCATGAACCGCATCAAAAAAATTCCTCGGATTTGACAGGCATATCCTCGACTTCGGGAAGGTCCTCCTCGGAACCGGGGGGCGGCTCTTTCGCCCATTGCGCGAGCAGCGCCGTGAGGCCGGGTTTGCGAACCGGCTCGATGATCAGGCGGTCGCCTTCACGACTGATCAAGACCTTTTCGCCGGGAAGTTCGAACTCGACAGGAATGCGCACCGCCTGACTGCGATTGTTACGAAACAGCTTCGCCTCTTTCGGCGGGGTTGTTGAATGGCGGCGTTGAGGCATGACGATAGCTCCTTGTATATACCATTTGTATATGCCAGACCGCGCGGCGATGCAATCGCCATCGCGTTGGCCGGCCGGGAACCATCGTGCACGCCGACGGCATCGGCACCGCTGCCAAGCTGCCCGGAAGACTCTGCCTGAAAGAAAAAACTAGAAATCCTCCACAGCGGGAATATTTCTTCTATCGACAACGTGGAGCGGCCGCTCTGCGTGCCTCGTCGCGCACAATGCCTTGCCGCTATGGTCCGGCAATAAGCGCACGCATTGGAGCCTTGTTTTCATGAAGCGATTTTTGCTTGGCGTCGCCACATTGGCCGGCCTGTTCCTCGCATCCTCCCAAGCCTGGTCGGCCGACAAATTGCTGAACGCTTCTTACGATGTCGGCCGCGAGCTGTTTGCGCAGGTCAACAAGGCGTTCGTCGCCGGCCACCCAGGCGTCACCATCGATCAGTCGCATGCCGGGACGTCTGCGCAGGCACGTGCCATCGCCGAGGGCCTCGGCGCCGATGTGGTCACCTTCAACCAGGTCCTCGACATAGACTTCCTGGTCAGGAAGGGTCTCATCTCCGCGGATTGGCAGAAAGATTTTCCCGACAACGCCTCGCCCTTCTATTCGCTGCCCTCCTTCCTGGTGCGCGCCGGCAATCCGAAGCACATCAAGGATTGGAACGATCTCGTGCGCGACGACGTCCAGGTGATCTTCCCCAATCCGAAAACCTCCGGCAATGCCCGGTACACCTACCTTGCGGCCACCGCCTACGCCAAGGAAGCCTTCAAGGGCGACGACGCCAAGGTGAAGGAATTCGTCACCAAGCTGTTCAACAACGTACCGATCTTCGACAGCGGCGGACGCGCCGCGACCACCACTTTCGTGCAGCGCGAGATCGGCGACGTGCTGATCACCTTTGAGTCGGAAACGCGCGGCGTCCGCAAGGAGTATGGCGAGGACAAATTCGAGCAGGTGACGCCCTCGGTCAGCCTTTTGGCCGAGTTTCCGGTGGCGATCGTCGACACGATCGCCGACGAGCATGGCACGCGCGACCTCGCCAAGACCTATCTCGACTTCCTTTATACGCTGGAGGGCCAGGACATCGCCGCCCGCAACGGCCTGCGGACCCGCGACGCGACGGTCGCCGCCAAGTACAAGGCTGAGTTTCCCGATGTCCGCCTATTGACGGTGGAGGATGTCTTCGGCGGCTGGGCCAAGGTCCAGGCCGAGCATTTCGCCGCTGGCGGCCTGCTCGACCAGACTTACGGCAGCCGCTGACGTCTGCAACCTCGTGAACTGATTGAAAGCGGGCGTTTGCCGGCTTTCTTCATTTGCTCGCCGAAAACGTGGCCTCCGCCCGTTCCGGACGCCCGCCCTCCAAAACGTTACGAAGAATCAACGCGTTTGCGCGCAATATGTCTTCGGGCGGCCTGTCTGCGCGAACGGCATCGCACGGCCAAACCGTCATTATTTGCACACAAACAGCCGCCAGATGCGGGTGGTTGGGGCTTAATGGGTTGACTCGGGCATGCTTACCAAAAAAGGCAAATACGGCCTCAAGGCTCTCGTGCATCTGTCCGGCCTGCCGGTCGGCCAGCTCGCATTCGTCAACGACATTGCGGTCGCCAACAACATCCCCAAGAAATTCCTGGATGCCATCCTGGGCGAGTTGCGCAATGCCGGCTTCGTCCAGAGCCGCAAGGGCAAGGAAGGCGGTTACCGCCTCGCCCGTCCCGCTTCCGAAATCAAGATCGGCCATGTCGTGCGTGTCCTCGACGGGCCGCTGGCGCCGATCCCTTGCGCCAGCCGCACACAATACCAGCGCTGCGAGGATTGCGACGAGGCGACCTGCCAGGTCCGGCACATGATGCTGGAGGTGCGTCAGGCGATCGCAGAGGTGCTGGACAACCGCAGCCTCGCCGCCATGCGCGACGCCGACAATGACGATTTCCCGGTCGAGCTGACGTCGCAGATTTAAATCTAGCATCAGGCCGGGCGCTTCACCGCCCCTAGCGGCGAGCGTGCCACTACCGGCGTCGACTGGATGATCGCCGTATTGGTCATCGCATGGGGAATGATCCGGTCGATCACCCGCTCGAGCTCGGCGACCGAGCCGACATGCGCCAGCGCGATGAAACAGTCTTCGCCGGTGACCCGGTCGCATTGGGCGATTTCCGGCAGGTCGCGGATGATTTCGGCCACGACGGCGAGTTGCCCCGGCACCGGCCTGATGCGCAGCCATGCCGACAGCTTCATGCCGAGCGCGGCCGGATTAATCCGCACCGTATAGGCCTCGATCACGCCGCTTTCCTGCAGCCGCTTGATGCGCTCGGCGACGCTCGGCGCCGACAGGCCGACTGAGCGCGCCAGTTCGGCAATACTGGTGCGCGCATCCTCCTCCAGCAGGCGCAGGATTTTTAGATCCGCCGGATCCAGATCGGTATTTTCATTTCGAAGGCGTTTCAGCGGAATACTCCTTGCTTTCGAAAAGGGAATAGCCGCAATGCCCGGCCATCATCCATATCAACGGCAAAAATCGCCTGCGATACTGACCCCATGGAAGATCGGACGCAAGCCCCAGCAGCAAGTCCGGCACTCGCCGGCCCGGCTTTTACCTTGGCAAGCTCGGTGCCGCCCCATCTGTGGTTCGGCGTCAGCGCCGTGTTCCACTATCTCGGCCCCGCTTTCGCAGTCCTGCTTTTCTCGCATGTCGGCGTGCTCGGCATGGCGTGGCTGCGCATCGCCACCGCGGCACTGGTCTTTGCCCCGCTGACCCGACCATGGGCGGTCTTCGCCCGCGCCGATCGCTCGACGCGGTTGTTGCTTGTGGGTTTCGGCGTCTGCCTTGGGGTGATGAATTGCTCGTTTTACCTGGCGCTCGACCGGCTGCCGATCTCGCTGGTAGCGGCGATCGAATTCGTCGGCACCATCGGCGTCGCGCTTGTCGGCCTCAGAAGCCCGCGCAATCTCGCCGCCCTTGCAATCGCCGTCGCCGGCACCTTGCTGCTCATCGACGTCAAATGGTCGAGCGATCCTGTCGGCCTGTTCTGGGCCTTCCTCAATGGCGCGCTGTTCGTCTTCTATATCGTGCTCGGCCACCGCGTCGCGCGCGCCGACGCTGGCGATGGCATCGCCGGGCTGGGTGCCGCCATGGCGGTCGCCCTTCTCGTCGTTCTGCCGATCGGTCTTGCCGATGCGCTGCCGGCGTTCTCGACGCCGCCGCTGCTGCTTGCGGCGGTCGGCGTCGGCATCTGCTCGTCCGTCATTCCCTACATTTGCGACCAGCTTGCCATGTCGCGGCTGCCGCGCTCCAGCTTCGCGCTGATGCTGTCATTGCTGCCGGTCACCGCAACGTTGATCGGCGTCATTGTGCTGCGGCAGGTGCCGAGCCTCACCGACTGTCTCGGCATCGCCTTGGTGGTGGCCGGCGTCGCCTTTCACAAACCGGCGCCGGCGCCCGCCTGATCAGGCCAGCTTCTCCTTGAGGAAGGCGATCGTCCGCCCCCAGGCGAGGTCAGCCGCCTTCTTGTCATAGCGGGCCGCCGATGTGTCATTGTTGAAGGCATGGTTGGCGCCTTCATAGACATAGACTGAATATTCGACATGAGCCGCGTCGAGTTCCTTCTTGAAGGCGTCGATGCCCGCATTGGTGCGGGTGTCGAGCCCGGCATAGTGCAGCATAAGCGGCGCCTTGATCTTCGGCACGTCCTCGGCCTTCGGCTGCATGCCGTAATAGGCGACGGCGGCGGCAAGATCCGGTGCGTTGACGGCCAGCATGTTTACCGTGCCGCCGCCCCAGCAGAAGCCGACGGCGCCGACCTTGCCGTTGCCGTCCTTGTCTCGCTTGAGGTAGGCGATCGTTGCGACTGCATTGGCGGAGACCTGTGCTGGATCGAGCTGCGAAAACAGGTCACGCGCCCTGTTTTCATCGTCCGGCGTGCCGCCGAGCGGCGTCATGAAGTCCGGCGCAAGCGCCACGAAGCCTTCCAGCGCAACGCGCCGCGCCACATCGCGGATATGCGGGTTGAGCCCCCGGTTTTCATGCACGACGATGACCGTGCCGAGCTTACCGGTCTGATCCGCCGGCTTGACCAGATAGCCCTTCATCTCGCCGCCGCTGCCCGGATAGCTGATGTCCTCGCCTTTCACGCGCGGATCGTCTTCCGCGACGATTGCCGCCTGGGCCGAATTCGCCGTCAGCAGCGGCGCGATCGCGGCCGCTGCCGCACCCGATCCGGCAAGCCTGGTCAACTGCTCCATGAAGCGCCGCCGGTCGAGCGTCAGATGCGTGTATTCGTCATAGGCATCGATCATCGCCTGGGTGATGGCAGGCTTGGCGGGGCCGGCAGGTGTTGTCATGGCGCGCGCTCCTCGGGCATCGGGCATCGCCCCCCGCGGCAACATAGTGCCGAAGCTTGCCCGGTCCAGTCACGGCTGAGTGAGGGCTGCCATAAGTCCCTGCACGATGGCCGTGATGCCCCGCGCGGCGCTGTCATTAAATTTCGGTCATTTGTGGCAATTCTAAATGCACGCACCACCATATAAAACAAACTTACCAGGCTAGGCCTCGCTCGCGCCATTTGGCGAGGAAAGAATGCCTGATTGACGACGAGGAATTACGCCCATGACCTTTCCCTCCCCGCTTCTGGCAGGTGGGTTCGCACTCGCCGCTATGGCTTTGCTGGCGCTGCGGATCACCGCCGCTAGACGATCGATGGTCAAGGCCCGCGGCAACCGGCACCGCACCACAATCAGCAAAGGCTGAGGAATATCATGGACGTTCAGGACATCATCAACACCGTCTCCCAGAAGGCCGGTCTCAACCAGGCCTTGACCGAAAAAATCGCCGGCACGATTTTCTCGGTGCTCGAACACGAGGCGGAAGGCACGACCCTGTCCAGCTTCTTCGCCAAGATTCCGGGCGCCGAGGCCCTGGCCAAGCAATATGATGTCATGGCTCCCGGCGCGGCTTCCGGCGGTGGCCTCCTGTCGTCGCTGGAGGGCGCGCTCGGCGGCGCTCTCGGCGAAAAGACCGGCGCGCTGATCAACGGCGTCGCCATACTCAAGGCGTCAGGCCTTACTCTCGCACAGATCAGCCAGGCCGGCACGATGCTGGTCCAGCAGGCCGAGACAGCCGCCGGCCCGCAGCTGACCAATGAGGTACTTGCATCGGTACCCGACCTGAAAGGGCATCTCGGGCTCTGAAGGACCTTCTACTTCGGCAGCGTATAAGCCATCACATAATCACCCGGCTTGGTGCCGACCGAGCCGTGGCCGCCGGCAACGATGACGACGAACTGGCGTCCGTCGGCTACCGTGTAGGTCATCGGCGTCGACTGCCCGCCCGCCGGCAGCCGCGCCTGCCAGAGCTGCTTGCCGGTCGTCAGGTCGTAAGCGCGCACATAGTCGTCGACCGCCGCACCGAGGAAGGCGACGCCGCCGGCGGTGATCATCGGCCCGCCAATGCCGGGCACGCCGACCTTGAATGGCAGCGGCAGCGGCGTCATGTCGTAGACGGTGCCGTTGCGGTGCTTGTAGACGATCTTGCCGGTCCGGAGATCGGCACCCGCCACATAGCCCCAGGGCGGCGCCTGGCAGGGAATGCCGAGCGGCGACAGAAACGGCTTCAATATCACTGCGTAAGGCGCACCGTCATTGCGGTTGAGGCCCTGTTCGCTGCCTTTGGTATCGCCCGGCGCCGGCACGTCGGCGCGCGGCACCAGTTTGGAGATGAACGCCAGGTATGTCGGCATGCCGAACATTACCTGCCGGACCGGATCGACTGCCGCGCCGCCCCAGTTGAAGGTGCCGAAATTGCCGGGATAGATCAGTGAGCCTTGCAGCGACGGGGGCGTATAGCGGCCCTCATAGCGCAGCTTCCGGAGCTCGATCCGGCAGGCCAGCTGGTCGAACATGGTGATGCCCCACATGTCGGCGCCGGTCAGCGGCTTCGGATTGAAGCTCAGGTCCGAGACCGGCTGCGTTGGCGAGGTATGGTCGCCCTCGATCGCGCCGCCCGGTGCCGGCACTTCCTTGACCGGAACGATCGGCTCGCCGCTGCGCCGGTCGAGCACGTAGAGGTCGCCCTGCTTGGTCGGCCCGACCAGCGCCGGCACCACGCCGCCAGCCGTTGTGATGTCGACCAGCGTCGGCTGCGCCGGCACGTCCATGTCCCAGAGATCGTGATGCACGGTCTGCCGCACCCAGCGCAATTGACCACTGTTGAGGTCGAGCGCGGTGATCGAGGAGGAGAATTTCTCGTCATTGGCGCTGCGCCCGGCGCCGAGCTGGTCCGGCGTCTTGTTGCCGAGCGGCACATAGAGCAGACCGAGCTTCTCGTCGGCGCTCGCCGTCGACCACATGTTGGGCGAGTTGTGGGTATAGGTCTGGCCGGGCGGCAGCGGCGTCGTCTGGTCCGGATTGCCGGAATCCCAGTTCCAAATCAAGGCGCCTGTGTCGACGTCAAAGGCACGAATGACACCGGACGGCTCCTCGGTCGAATAATTGTCGTTGACCGCGCCGCCGACGATGATCTTGTTGGCGACGATCAGCGGCGCCGACGTCGAATAATAATAGCCCGGCTTCGGATATGGCATGTTGGCGAGCAGGTTCAGCGTGCCGGTTTCGGCAAATGTCGGACAGACCTGGCCATTCGCGGCGTCGAGCGCGATCAGTCGGGCGTCGGATGTCGGCAGATAGATGCGTGTGGCGCAGGGCTGGCCAGCGGCGGTCTTGGCGTCGGCATAATAGGACACGCCGCGGCAGGTCTGGTGCTGGCGGTCCTTGTTGAGCTTGACCTGTGGATCGAAGCGCCATTTCTCCTTGCCGCTCGCGGCATCGATGGCGATCGCGAAATTATGCGGCGTGCAGATGTAGAGCGTGTCGGCAATCTTCAGCGGCGTCACCTGATAGGTCGTCTCGCCGATGTCGTCGGGCCCTTTCACGTCGCCGGTCTGATAGGTCCAGGCCGGCTGCAGATTGGCGACGTTTTCCGGGGTGATCTGGTCGAGCGGCGAATAGCGCTGGCCATATTGCGTGCGACCGTAATAGTGCCATTCGCCGGCCGGCACGTTGCCGCCGAGATCGGCCGTCGGCGTCACCTTGTCGGTGTTGAGTTGGCCGGCAATATCCTTCGGATCGGTCGTCATCGAATAACCGGCGACGCCGAGCGATGCCAGCACCGCGAGGATCAGCGGCGCGCGTCCGTCGGGACCGGTAAGCCCGCGCCGCGCCCATGGCGTCAACAGCCACAGCGCGACAAGCACGATAATGCCGCCGCGCGGGCCTAGCTCCCACCAGTCGAAGCCGGTTTCCCAGACAGCCCAGGCGAGCGTGCCGAGCACGATCGCCGCGTAGAGCCACAGCGCCGTGGATCTGCGCCTGTAGAGCAGCCAGGCGGCGACAAGGAAAGCCATACCGGCGATGACGTAATACCAGCTGCCGCCCAGCGTCACGAGCCAGATGCCGCCGCCGCCAAGCGCCAGGCCGATGAGGAAAAGGATCAGGGAGGTGATAACGACAGCCAAGACGGTGCTCCTTCGACTGGTGTGCTCCGCGACGCGTCCATGGGCAACCCGGCATTGCGCTCCTGCCCCGAGCACAACTTTCTCCGGCCCGCCTTGCGTGTCAAGCGAGCTCGAAGCAATCCATGATCGGACCAACGAGGACGCTGCTGATTTTCACGCTTAATGGCAAATTCGAGGCCACACGCCAAAGTAGCGATCTCACCTTGCCGGTATCCAGATTTTCCAGCAATCTGCCTTGAGCCACCGAAACCTTGGAGCAACCAGAGTGACGTCATTCCTTGTGCCTACGACGCGAGCAGTGCTTGTCGTGTGTGCTCTCCTCCTCGGCCTGGTCGCCGCGACAGTGGCCGCGCCGGCACAGACGATCGGCGAGATCAACAGGGCAAACGGTTTTCATGAGATGCTGATGGGCATTGGTCCCAATATCGCCAATGGCATAAAGTCCATACCGGAACCCCTGTCGAAAAATTTCCATGAAGCCTGGTCGGCTGCGATGGAAGGCTCCTTTGACGGCGCCAGAATGGAGACGGCCGTCGAATCGCAGATGGCGGACAAGCTGGCCGCTGCCGATCTGTCCGATCTTGCCACGTTCTACGCTTCGGCTTTGGGCAAACGCGTGACCGCTCTGGAAATTCAATCGTCTGGTTCTGAAGGTAAGGAAAGCAAGAGGACAGACGGCAAACGCATCCTCGCCGAGCTTCCATCCAAGGATCCGGTCCGTCTCGAATTGTACAGGAAGATCATGGATGACATCAGCGCCGTCGACACGGGAGAAGCAATGGCGCTGAATATAGGCTACGCGATGTTTTCTGGCGTACTGGGAGCGGCAGGAAAACCCCTCCCGGATGACCAGATCATGGCTCTGGTGCATCGGCAATACGCAAAAGTTCGTCAGACAATCGAAAAAAACGTCATGGAAAGTGCTGCCTACACATACAGGGATCTGCCGCTTGAAGAGCTCAAACTTTATTCGACATTCCTGGCGTCGTCCGCCGGACACCACTACTACGATCAGATGCTGACTGCTCTGAGCGCGGTGATGGCAGTGGAAGCGCGCTCGTTCGGACACCGATTGTTCGTCGCGCTTGGTTACCGCAAGGCCTGAGCAGGCGGGTATCACACCGTTCAGGTGCTTTGCCGGAACAAAACGGAGACACTTCTGGCCTTTCCCTGCCGAATCACTACATTCGGGGGGAGATGTCCGGCTTTTCGGAAGACATGCCCTTTTTTGACGAACCGAACGCGCGGCCCGTGGCCCCGTCGGGCATTGCCGCGCGCGCCATGGCTGCCCGCAGCAATCAAAACAACGCGCCCGATTATCTCAACGGCCTCAACCCCGAGCAGCGGCTGGCGGTGGAAACCACCGAAGGCCCGGTCCTTGTGCTGGCCGGCGCCGGCACCGGCAAGACGCGTGTCTTGACCACCCGCATCGCCCACATCCTTGCCACCGGCAAGGCCTTCCCCTCGCAGATCCTCGCCGTCACCTTCACCAACAAGGCGGCGCGCGAGATGAAGCAGCGCATCGGCCTGTTGATCGGCGAAGGCAATGTCGAGGGCATGCCGTGGCTCGGCACCTTCCACTCGATCGGCGTCAAGCTGCTCCGCCGACATGCCGAGCTGGCCGGGCTCAAATCCGACTTCACCATTCTCGACACTGACGACGTCGTGCGCCTGATCAAGCAGCTCATCCAGGCCGAAGGGCTGGACGACAAGCGCTGGCCGGCCAAGCAGTTCGCCCAGATGATCGACGGCTGGAAGAACAAGGGCCTTGGCCCCGCCGACATCCCCGAGGGCGACGCCCGTGCATTCGCCAACGGCAAGGGCCGCGAGCTCTACAAGGCCTATCAGGAGCGGCTGCAGACGCTGAACGCCTGCGACTTCGGCGACCTGCTCTGCCACCCGATCCGCATCTTCCGCGCCAATCCGGATGTGCTGAAGGAATACCACAAGCGCTTCAAATACATCCTCGTCGACGAATACCAGGACACCAACACCGCCCAATACATGTGGCTGCGCCTGCTGGCGCAGCGGCCGCAATCCTCCCCCCTTGAGGGGGAGGTGCCCGCGAAGCGGGCGGAGGGGGTTGCCGCAGAAGGCACCGCCAGTGCGTCGAGCACTGCCGCCAGTAGGTCGAGCACTGCCGCACGGACCCCACCCGACCGGGCTTCGCCCGGCCACCCTCCCCTCAAGGGGGAGGGAAGCCCGCGCCCGGCCACCGTCAATATCTGCTGCGTCGGCGACGACGATCAGTCGATCTATGGCTGGCGCGGCGCCGAGGTCGACAACATCCTGCGCTTCGACAAGGATTTCCCAGGCGCCACCATCATCCGGCTGGAGCGCAACTACCGCTCCACCGCGCACATCCTCGGCACTGCCTCCCATCTCATCGCCCACAATGAGGGGCGCTTCGGCAAGACGCTGTTCACCGAAAAGATCGCCGAGGACGACGAGAAAGTGCATGTCCACGCCGCCTGGGATTCAGAGGAGGAGGCCCGCGCCGTCGGCGAAACCATCGAGGCCTACCAGCGCCAGAAGCACAAGCTCAACGATATGGCGATCCTCGTCCGCGCGTCCTTCCAGATGCGCGAGTTCGAGGACCGCTTCGTCACGCTCGGCCTCAACTACCGCGTCATCGGCGGCCCGCGCTTCTATGAGCGGCTCGAGATCCGCGACGCCTTGGCCTTCTTCCGCGTCGTCGCGCAAGGCGCCGACGACCTCGCCTTCGAGCGCATCGTCAACGTGCCGAAGCGCGGGCTTGGCGAGGCCACCATCCGCCAGATCCATGATACCGCACGCGCGCTGCGCATCCCGATGCTGGAGGCGGCGGCAAAACTCGCCGAGAGCGACGAGCTGAAGCCGAAGCCGCGCGCCGCACTTCGCGAGGTCGCCGCCAATTTTGAACGCTGGCAGAAGGCTCTGGAAACCACCCCGCACACCGAGCTCGCCGAGACCATTTTGGAGGAGAGCGGCTACACCGACATGTGGAAGAACGACCGCTCGGTCGAAGCGCCGGGCCGGCTGGAAAACCTCAAGGAGTTGATCCGCTCCATGGAGGAGTACGAATCGCTGCGCTCCTTCCTCGAACATGTCGCACTCGTCATGGACGCCGAGCAGAACGCCGAGCTCGATGCCGTCAACATCATGACGTTGCATTCGGCCAAGGGCCTCGAATTCGAAACCGTGTTCCTGCCCGGCTGGGAGGAAGGCCTGTTCCCGCACCAGCGTTCCCTCGACGAGGGTGGCCGCTCCGGGCTGGAGGAGGAACGCCGCCTCGCCTATGTCGGCCTGACCCGCGCCAAGAAGAACCTGCACATCTGGTTCGTCTCCAACCGCCGCATCCACGGCCTCTGGCAGTCGACCATCCCGTCGCGCTTCCTCGACGAACTGCCGGAAGCCCATGTCGAAGTTTCCGAGAGCGGCAACTCCTATGGCGGCTACGGCAATGCCTATGGCGGCTCGTTCGCCTCCGGTCGTGGCGGCCAAGGGGCGGGCAGGCAGAACCCCTATGGAGCATCGCGCTTCGACAACATCGGCGGCAATAACGGCGCCGAGAAATCCGGCGCTTTCTCCAGCACCTATGCGACGCCGGGCTGGCAGCGTGCTCAGGCCAACCGCACCGAGGCGACCGACCGCAATTGGGGCACGCGCTCCGGCCACCAGGTCGAGCGCATCGGCTATGGCGAAACCGACTCCGGCTACGGCGCCGGCCGCACCTCGATCAAGGGCCGCACCATCGATGGCGAGCTGGTCGCCAAATCCGTCGCCGACACGCCGTCCCCCTTCAATGTCGGCGACCGCGTCTTCCACCAGAAATTCGGCAACGGCAACATCTCGGCCATCGAAGGCAACAAGCTGACCATCGACTTCGACAAAGCCGGCCAGAAACGCGTGCTGGACGGGTTTGTGACGGGGGTGTGATATCTGAATATCTATTTAAGACATACAGAAATCCGTCAACGCCATTGAAGATACAAGAATTGAAAAAGCCATTTGAATACCTATCAGATTTTCCAATTCCAGATGCGTTTTTGCCAAACAGGCTTCGAACTCTGCTCGAACCTATTAGCCCAACTTCACGACAGGTGGTGGAAGTCACCTCTCGATTTGAGGTCGATATACACGGGCCTGACCGTGAGTGTGTTCACATGCTTATGGCAGTTGTGGTGGCCAACGACGACCACGAGATGACGCCACTACTGGATGAGGCAGGATACGGGGTCGTTGCTTTTTCTGTACCTTTTTTTGACAAAAAAGGCAGCTCGAGGATCTTCTCTCCATCTGTTTCGGGACATGAATACATCGTTGCATCATGGGGCAACGGCTCATTTTACACCTATAATCTCGCCGAGAAGGTCTGGATGGCGCTGGGGCTTTCACCTCGTTGCGTCGGAAACGAAAGTCAGAGAGTCGTCTATGACGATCTCTCACTGCCAGAATTCAGCGTGGCAGAAGGTGAAATTTCGAACGAGTTTTATTGGAGAGCCTCACGCAATATTAGCTGGAAGATGTCCAACGAATACCTGCGTAAATATCTCTGGATGCGCGGTGCACATGGAGTACGTGTATTTTACTACCAAAAACTTCTTCCGGATGTTTCTGAACTCCGAGATTTAATGCAGGGGAAAAGTCATACCGCAATCAAACCCAAAGGCGGTTGGTATGAACTGGATATCCGTGAGCATCAGAACGGACTTCTAATTCAGGTATGGGCAACCGTTAACGCCGTCTCGCCTGAGCTTAGTCCCGAGCAAAGCGCAGATGGAGTCATCTGGCCTGATATAGCAGATCCCATGACCCACGCTCGCGCAGACGCACTTGTGGAGCGTAATGTCGTCTTTCTAAATGACAAATTTTTACAGCGGTATGAACAAAGCGACTTCTACGACACTACACCTGTTAACGGCCATGACCGTTGGTGGTGCAGTCCTTCTTACAGGGGGCAGTGGGGCTTTAGTGATTGCGTTCGCGTAGGCCGCAATCTTATCCGTGTTCCAATGAGGGATCTCTATAAACCGAAACCCGATCGTGAAATATTGCACGCACATGGTTTCGCAATGGCGGCGGCGGATGTTGCGCATTTCGATCTGTTGGAAGAGCATATCGTTTCAAAAGTGCAGCGTCTTCTCGATCAACTACTTGATCTAGGTGACAATCTTTGCGCAATTGCTGCAATCGTCGGCATACAAAAAACGGCAACCGATCTAGTTGGGTTTTCAAGAGCGGAAGTCCGCGCAAACGGTTGGCTCGCCTACCCTCAACTCTCGCGTCTAGCCCAAGTCGCGCCCTTAGATATGAGTCAGCAAGCGTTTCTGGCCAGATGCAAGAGTCTGCATGAAATTTCGCAGTGCGTGCCGGATGGGTTCCTCAAATCCCTCTTGGAAAAAGCTGGATGCGCCCGAGCAACAGTTAAACAACTCGGAGGTCTCAAGCTATTAGAAAGCCTCTTGAATATCGTCGAACGCCTTAATGCCAACGAGGAACTTAGGGATGCCTTCCAAAGCGAGGTAGAGCCCGAGGGTTGGCGTAGCAGGAATGCCGCAATGGCACCTCTGTTTCTAAATAATGATCTAAGAATCGCTGACGCACACGAAACGATTGGGGAGACTTTGCAAACGCTCCGGAAACTTGGATTTGATACCGCGAACCTAAACGACGGATATGGCCGAGCTTTGGATTCCGTTACAGATGGCATTATCGACGGATTTTCGCGGATAAATCATGCAATTGTCGACTTGTTAAGTCGTTAGAGCCCCTCACCGATACCGCGCCTGGTTCCATTTGTGGCCGAGCAGCGACAGGATGATGATCAGGCCGTTGAAGAACTGGACGTAGAAGCCGCTCAGTCCCGCCGCGACGACGCCGGTCTGGATGAAAGAGACCGTGACCGCGCCAATGGCACCGCCGACGACCGTGCCGATGCCACCCCAGGTCGGCGTGCCGCCGACGAACACCGATGCCAGCACCGGCAGCAGGTAGCCGTCGCCGGCGGTCGGCCACCAGGTGAAGTTGATCATCACCGAAAACGTGCCGGCGATCGCAGCGCCAATGCCAACGAAGACGAACACTTTTACCCGCACGCGCTTGACGTCAATGCCCATCTGCTGGGCGCTGTCGGGATTGTCGCCGACCACCTTGACCTGGGCGCCGAAACGATGGCGGTTGTAGAGCAGCGCCGACAGCACGACGAAGGCGATGGCCCAGAAGATCTGCACCGGAATGCCGTAGAGCTGGCTGGAGAAGATCTTGTAGGCCCAGCTGTCGGCAAGGCCGGTCAGCGCCGTCGACCTGCCCTCGTTGATGATCTGGATCAGGCCGCGCAGGAGGAAATTCATGCCGAGCGTGGCGATCAGCGACGACAGCCCGCCATAGACGACCAGCGAGCCGACCAGGAAGCCGAGCAGCATGCCGGTGACGATTGCGGCGGCGATGCCGAGGAACGGGTCGTAGCCGGCCTGCACGACCAGCGCGAAGACCCAGGAGGCAAAGCCCATCGTCGCCGGAAACGACAGGTCGATCTCGCCGCAGGTGACGACGAAGACCAGCGGCACCACCACGAACAGCGCCACCGGCAGCGTGGTCAGCACGGAACTGTAGAGATACCAGGTGGTGAACACGATCGGGTTGGCGATCATGAACACCGCCATCATGACGATGAACACGGCAAGCGTGCCGAGCGCGGCGCGGTTGTCGAGGATGAACCCGCGCAGCCAATTGTCGGACGGGTGTCTCCACTCTTTCCCGGCGGTTTCGCCATGCGTGCCGCCGAGGGGGCTCTGCAGATCGGGTTCCATGGTCTTGCTCATCGTGCCGCCCTCCCCGCATCGCCCGCGTCGTGCAAGCCCGGCAATCCGCTGGGGTGGGCGACGTCTTCCATGAAATTGATCAGGTCTTCGGCCGATTTGACCTCCCTGCGGTCGGCGGTGAGCGCGACCTTGCCGCGGTCCAGCACCACGAAGCGATCGGCGATATCGAAGACGTGGTGAATATTGTGGCCGATGAACAGGATCGAGCGTCCGCTCGCCCGCACCTGGCGCACGAAGTGGAAGACCTTGGCGGTCTCGGTCAGCGATAGCGCTGTCGTCGGTTCGTCGAGGACTATCAGCTCCGCCTTCTTATAGATGGCCCGCGCGATCGCCACGCCCTGGCGTTCGCCGCCCGAGAGCTGGCCGACGATCGACTGTGGCGTGAACACTTTCGAGGTGAAGCCGATCTCGCGCATCAGCCGGCTCGCCTCCGCGATCTCCTTGTTGACCTTCAGCCAGCCAAGCCAGCCGGTGAGTTCGCGGCCCATGAAGATATTGCGCACGATCGTCTGCTGCACGGCGAGCGCCCGGTCCTGGAACACGGTCTCGATGCCGGCGTCGCGCGAGCGCGCAGGGCTCCATCCGGTCACCGGCTTGCCGCGGACGAGAATCTCGCCGCTGGTCGGTTTGACCACGCCGGACAGGATCTTGATCAGCGTCGACTTGCCGGCGCCGTTGTCGCCGATCAGGCCGACCACCTCGCCGCGATCGACGCTGAGATTGACCCCGCCCAGCGCATAGACCTGGCCATAGGACTTGCTGATGTCGCGCAGTTCGATGATGCGTTCGGCCATGGCGATCCTCGCTTGATTGTCGCGTGCCGGCTTTTTCGCCGGCGGTCCCGCCGGCCGGGCTCGATCCCGGCCGACGGCTTGGGAGGTCAGCGCAGCGCCTGCTTGGCGAGCTCGGCGACGATCTCGTAATTCTGTGGCGTGACGAAGCCGGCGCCGGTGTCGACATTCATCGGCGCAAGGCCGAGCACCACCTGCTGGCAGAGGCTGAGGATCGGCAGATAGCCTTGCAGGAACGGCTGCTGGTCGGCCGTCAGCTGGACCCAGCCGCCCTTGAAGCCCTCGACGATCTGCGGGCTGGTGTCGAAGCCGAAGTTGAAGATATCGCCCGGCTTCCTGCCCGCCGCCTGCATGTAAGTGGCGACGTTGCCGAGCATCTGTCCACCGGGATAGCCAACCGCCTTGACGTCGGGATTGTTGAGCAGTGCCGCGGTGATCACCGGAATGGCGAGATTGGGGTCGGAAGCCCATTCGCCGCTTGGCGGCGAGGAGAGCTGTATGACCTCGACGCCCGCCTCCTTGAGGGCAGCGACAGTGCCGCGCTCGCGCGCGCCGCGGCTTTCGTTCTCGAACGGGCCGATCATGATCGTCTTGTCGCCGGCCTTGAGCCCGGCCAGCTTGACCGCCTCGGCGCCAAGCGCGCGGCCCTGCTGCTCTTGCTGGGCGCCGACATAGCCGCCGCCGAACGCCGCCGTGACCTTCGGCACCGGCACATTCTGGTACATCATCTTGATGCCGTCCTTGTGCGCCTGTTCGGCCAGCGGCATGATCGAAGCGTCGCCCGGGTGGCCCATCATGGCGATGCCGCCGGGCTTGACCGCGACAGCCTCGCGCAATTGCTGCACCATCTTCTCGACATCCCACTGGGAAAAGATGTAGTCGACCTTGGGTCCGAGATCGGCTGCCGCCTGCTTGGCGCCATTGTAGACGATGGTGCCGAAGGCATCGCCCTCGGCGCCGCCGACGAAGAAGCGGATATGGACGTCCTTGCACCATTGGGCGTCGAGCGCCTGCGCCGGCAAGGTCGAGAGTGCGGCGGCGAACGCCGTGACGGCCGCCGCGACGGTCGAGCGCAGAACTGTCCTTCTCATCGTAATGCTCATGCACGTTCCTCCCTTTGTTCCCTCGCTAGCCGAGGGGTTTCGACGATCGCTTCGGCAATGCGCCGCAATGCTCACTAGCCGGCTCCTCCCGCCGGCCGATCCTCAAGCTGGGCTCGGCAGATAGGTCGTGCCTCCTCTGCATTGCTTGAGATAGTCAAGTGCTCGGACTTGTCCGGTGATCTCGAGGTCGCCGCGATAGACCGGGTCGTGCCAGCCTTCGATGTCGATGGCGCCCTTGTAGCCGGCGAGCCGCAATTCGCTGATCACCCGCGTCCAGTCGCTGTCGCCAAAGCCTGGCGTGCGCATCTGCACGAATGGCAGGCGGCCGAACACGCCATGCTCGCGGATCACGTCCCAGCGCACCGTCGCGTCCTTGCCATGGACATGGAAGATGCGCGACGCCCATTTGCGGATCTGCGGCATCGGGTCGATCAGATAGACGAGCTGATGACAGGGCTCCCACTCCAGGCCGAGATTGTCGTCCGGCAACTCGTTGAACATCAACTCCCAGGCGTCCGGATTGTGGGCGATGTTCCAGTCGCCGCTGGCCCAGTTGCCGTCCATGGCGCAGTTCTCGAACGCGATGCGCACGCCCTTGTCGGCGGCACGCCTGGCCAAGGGTCCCCAGACCTCGCGGAAACGCGGCAGGCTGTCGGGCAGCGGCTTGCCGCGAATGCGGCCGGTAAAGCCGCTGACCATATTGGCGCCGAACAGATGCGCGTTGTCGATGATCGTTTCCCACGCCTGGACGACACCGCGATCGATCTCGCCGCTCTCCAGCGGATTGCCGAACACGCCGATCGACGAGACAACGACATCGGCATCGCCGATCGCCTCGCGGATCTCGCCCGCCAGCCGCGGAATGTCCTTGCCGCCCAGCGTCTGCCAGAAGAACGGCTGGATGCTCTCGAAGCCGAGCGGCAGGATCTGCCTGACATAGGCGGCCGGGTCGTCGAGATTGGCCCGCACCATTGTGCCGATCCTGATGTCGAGCAACGGGTTTGGCATCATGATCCTTCCTGTGCAGCGATGGCGACCCGGCGCCCGGTCTCGGCGCTCTCGATCGCAGCGAAAACCATGGCCAGGCTCTTGATGTTGTCGGCGCCGCGCGTCTCCGGCTCGGTGCCGGTTTCGACGGCGCGGACGAAATCCTGGATGATGCCGAGATGGCCGCCGACGCGATCGGCCGGGTCGAGCGGCGGCACGGCTATCGGTTCGGTGCGGTGGAACAGGCCTTCACGGACCGGCTGCACGATTTCCGCCTTCAGCCCGTCCTCGCCGTCCCAGACAATGCTGCCGCGCTCTGCGACGATCCGCCATGTACTGTCCCAGCTGGTGCGGAAGCCGGCCGCGCACCAGCTGCCGGCATAGGTGAACAGCTTGCCGCCGCCGAGGTCGAAGCTTGCGGTTGCCGACGACCCTTGCCGATACCAGGAATTGGCCGGCTCCCACTCCTGGCAATAGACACCGGCCGGCTCGCCGGCCACCATGTAGCGGGCGGCATCGAATGTGTGGATCGCCATGTCGAGCAGCAGCACATGACGCATCTCCTCGCGAAAGCCGCCGAAATGCGGCGCGACGAAGAACTCCGCGTGGATGCTGGTTGGCGCACCAATGGTGCCGGAATCGAGAAAGCGCCGAATGCGCCTGACATTGGCGACATAGCGGCGGTTCTGGACGACGGCATGGATACGCCCGGCGCTGCGGGCGGCCTCGACGATGGCACGCGCATTGTCCGGGCTGTCGGCGAGTGGCTTTTCGGTCAGCAGGTGGCAATTATGGGCAAAGGCGGAAAGCGCGACCTCGCGGCGGGCGGCGGGAACCACCACGTCGAATACCGCGTCGGGCCTGGTCTGGTCGAGCACGGCGTCGAGGTCGGTTCCGATGAGAGCGCCGGAAAGCTCGTATTCGCGCGCCCTCGCCCGCGCCCTTTCGGCGTCGATATCAACCAGGCCTACAATGGCGAGCCCGTCGATCTGCCTGGCCGCATCGAGCCAGGCCTTGCTCATCGCTCCGCAGCCGACCAGGACGACATTGATCATCCAGTGTTCCTCCCTCTCGGCCCCTCCAGACCGATCCTCACGGCATTCACGGCAGGGCCGTGAATGTTTTTCCGTAAACGTTTACGAGAACACACCCGATGGCGTAGAATGTCAATTGGCCGGTTGCGAAAAATCGTGGTGTCGGCTTGGCCCGGAGAGCAGCCGGTGCTAGCCAAGCAAGGGGAGAACTGTCCTTTGGCGTCCAGCATTCACGACCTTGCGCGTCACCTGAACATTTCGATCGGCACGGTGTCGCGCGCGCTCAACGGCCGCGCCGACGTCAATGCCGACACACGCCAGCGCGTGCTCGATGCGGCCAAGAAACTGAACTATTCACCGAACCAGTCCGGCCGCAGCCTGCGGCGCGGCGCCACCCATTCGATCGCCTTCATGCTGCAGCCGCATCCGGGCGACCAGGAGTATGGCGAGCCGTTCTTCATTCCATTCCTGACCGGGCTGCAGGCCAAGCTCGCCGAAAGCGGGCTCGACCTGATCGTGGTGATGGGCGCGCCGGGCGACTATCAGCAGGAGCGCCTGCGCCGTGTCGTCGAGACTCGCCGGGCCGATGCCGTGGTGCTGGCCTGGACGCGGCGCGAAGACGAGCGCATCGACTATTTGACCCAGGCCGGTTTCCCGTTCGCGACGCTCGGCCGCAGCCGTTCCGGCGGCGATGCCTACCCCTCGCTCGACCTCGACTTCGAAAAAGCCGGAGCTGACGCCGTCGATCGTCTCGTCGCGCGCGGCCACCGGCGCATCGCCGCCATCCGCCCGTCGCTCGACCTCAATTTCGGCTATCTGTTCCTCGCCGGCTATCGCAAGGCGTTGCGGCGGCACGGCATCGAATTCGACCCCGAGTTGATCGCCGACGGCTTCATCAACGAGGCCGGCGGCTACGCGGTGACACCGAAGGTCATGCGCTCCAAGGACCCGCCGAGCGCCATCATCTTCAACAACGACGCGATGGCGCTTGGCGGCTGCAAGGCTCTGGCCGAGGCGGGAATCAAGCCCGGCCACGACATCGCGGTGATCGTCATCGTCGACACGCCGCTCTGTCGCTATTTTTCGCCGGCGCTGACCGGCTTCCGCCCGGCGCTGGAGCCGATGGGCGAGCGGCTGGCCGAAATGCTGCTGGCATCGATCCCGGCCTTCGCCGGCCCCGAAGGCGCCCGCATCATCCGCGAAGTCTGGCCGCTGGAGCTGATCGCGCGCGACAGCGATTGAGCGCGGCGGTCACCGAGCAGGTTCAGATTGATCAAGGCCCGCCGCGCTCGCGCTCCGGCGTTGCAACCAGCAAGGCCGCTGCGGCATTGGCGGCGGCAAGTGCCGCCTCGACAGGCTGCCCACGCGCAAGCCCCGCCGCGAAGGCGCCAACGAATTCGTCGCCGGCACCGTGGGTGCTGATGACCTTCACCGGCATCGCAGGCAAGGCGAACGCCTGGCCGTCGCGGTCGCGATAGGCGACCCCCTCCCCGCCGGCGGTGACGATGGCAGCCGGGTAGGAGCCGACGAGCATACCGGCCGCCTTCGCAGCACCCTCGAGTGTGTCGACGACCGGAACACCGGCCAGGAATTCCGCCTCGATGGCGTTGACGATGACGATGTCGGTGAGCGCGATCAGCTCGGCGGACAGTTTCCGGGCGGGTGCGGCGTTGAGGAGGACGCGGCCGCCATGCGCCTTCACCGCCCGCGCCGCGGCGATATTGGCGGCTTCTGGCACCTCGTTTTGCAGCAGCAGCACCGCCGTTTGCGCGATCAGCTCGGCCGCCTCCGCAATGTCCTTTTCGCCGAGAGTGAGATTGCTGCCCGAGACGATCACCGCGCCATAGTCGCCGCTGTCGTCGAAAATCGCTACGCTCATGCCCGAGCCGGCGCCGGAAGCCTCCCGCACGGAGCGCCGGTCAACGCCCCAGCGATCGAGATTGTCGAGAAGCGCGCGGCCGAAATCGTCATCGCCGACAGCTCCGATCATTGCCGCACGCACGCCGGCCCGCGCTGCCGATACCGCCTGGTTGCCGCCCTTGCCACCGCATTTTGGATGCCAGGCATGACCGGTCACCGTTTCGCCCTTGCGTGGGCGATCGGGGGCTTCGACCATGATGTCGTAATGCAGGCTGCCGAATACGGTGACCAGCGGCGGGGAAGCCGTCATGTGCCCCTGACTTTCACGAGCCGCTGCCTTTCATGAGTTCTTGTCTTTCCGTTTCGACGTCACCGCGGACATGGTGCGGCCGAGATTGCGCTCCGCCGCCTGGTAGTCGCGTTGCGCCACCGCGACGAACAGCGCGTCGAGGATGTTGAGCTGGGCAATGCGCGCCGCGGCGTTCTCACCCATCAACGGCGAGCCTTGCGCGGTCGAGCAGAGCACGATGTCGGCGACGACTGCCAATGGTGAGTTGTCGTAATTGGTGATAGCCAGCGTGCGCGCGCCGCTTTTGCGCGCAAGTTGGATGGCGTCGATGACGGCGCTCGTGTTGCCGGAATGCGAGAAGCCGACAGCAATGTCGTCGGCGCCGAGCAGCGAGGCCGACATCAGCATCATGTGCGAATCGTCGTAAACGGAGGTGCGGATGCCGATGCGCAGGAATTTGTGCGAGACATCGCGTGCGATCTGCGCCGAACCGCCGACGCCGTAGAAATCGCGGTTCCTGGCGCGGTAAAGCAGATCGGCGGCGCGGTCGAAATCGTCCATGTCGAGGAT
Organism: Mesorhizobium sp. M1403; assembly: GCF_040317695.1. Taxonomy (NCBI): domain Bacteria; kingdom Pseudomonadati; phylum Pseudomonadota; class Alphaproteobacteria; order Hyphomicrobiales; family Phyllobacteriaceae; genus Mesorhizobium; species Mesorhizobium sp. M1403. The sequence goes on from NZ_JAMYKY010000008.1 coordinate 55,506, forward strand.
GGCGAGCGTCTCCTCCAGCGCCTGGATGGAGGTGCGGAACACCTTCTGCACGATTTCGGCCGAGCTGTCGTCCACCGACAGCTCCTGATGCATCTCGGCGGTCGGCAGGCGGCTGTATTCATAGACCGCCGTGCGGAAATCGCGATAGCCGGAAAAACCCAGCTTCTTCGCGATTTTGACCACCATCGCCTCTGAGACGCCGGCCTCCTCTGCGATCTGCTTGAGCGGGATAGTCTCGTCGAAGCCGCGCCTGCCGAAGACGGTTTCCACCACCTTCGCCTCGAGCGGCGTCAGATGCGGCATCATCATGCGGATGCGCGGCCCTACTGCTTTCAGATCCAGCCCGGTCAATGTCATCCACGTCCCCTCGTCACGCGATCGATAAGCATCGCGGCGAGGATTATAAGGCCAGTTGCCAGGAGCTGATAGAAGGACTGCACGTTCATCAGCGTCAGGCCATTGCGCATGCTGCCAAGGATGACGGCACCCAGGATTGTGCCGACGACGCTGCCCTTGCCGCCCATCAGCGAGGCACCGCCGATCGCCGCCGCTGCTATGGCGTCGAGCTCCCAGAGATTGCCGAGAATGGGTTCGGCCGCACCCAACCGGCCGATCAGGATCTGTGCGGCAAGCGCCGCCAGCAGGCCCGAGATCACATACGCGGCGATCTTGGTGCGGGCGATCGGCACGCCGGCTATATAGGCCGCTTCCTCATTGCCGCCGACGGCGAGCAGATATTCGCCGAACGGCGTCTTCTTGAGGATGATCCAGGCAATCAGCGCGACCACGGCCACGATGATGACCGCCAACGGCAATCCGAACAGCGAGCCGTTGAAGATGGTGCGGAAGCCGGCAGGCAGGCCGAGCACCGGATTGCCGCCGGTATAGATCAGCGCCAGCGCCCGGTAGGTGCTGAGGGTTCCCAGCGTGACGATGAAGGGCTGCAGCCCGACATAGGCGACCAGCACGCCATTGAGCAGGCCGCAGGCGAGGCCGATGGCGAAGCCGGCGGCGATGGCCAGCGGAAACGGCACGCCGGCAACCAGCATCGAGGCCGAGATGACGGCCGAAAGAGCTGCCGTCGGCCCGACGGACAGATCGATGCCGCCCGAGATGATGACCAGCGTCATGCCCAACGCCAGGCAGGCATTGATGCTCGACTGCTGCAGGATGTTGATCAGGTTACGCTCGGCAAAGAAGCCGGGGACCAGCGCCCCGAAGACAGCGAGGATCACCACCAGGCCGATCAGCGTGCCAGCGTCGCGCACCGAAAACCGGTGCAGGAAATCTGCGCTTGGGCGCGCTGCTGTGTGTTCGGCTATATCGGTCATCCGATGGTCCTGTCCGTTATGCACCGGCCCGACGGCCTTGCGCCTTGCCGGCCTCAATCTCCGTTTGGGGTATGGCGTGCGTGGCGATCGCCTGTTCGCTGAGACTTGCGCGGCCCAGTTCGGCGGCGACCGTGCCGTCGCGCATGACCAGCACCCGGTCGGCGAGCCGGATCACCTCGGGCAACTCGGACGAAACGACGATTACCGAATGGCCTTCGGCGGCGAGCTCCTCGATCAAGTGATAGATCTCCGCCTTGGCGCCGACATCGATGCCGCGCGTCGGCTCGTCGAACAGAAGGATCCGCGTTCCCGCCGCCAGCCAGCGGCCGATGATCGCCTTCTGCTGGTTGCCGCCGCTGAATAGGCGGATCGGCCGGTCGAGCAGGAACGGTCTGAGATTGACGCGTTTCATCTTCTCGGCTGCCACGCGCTTCAGCCGGCGGTGGTCGATGACGCCGCGCGGCGCGAACACGCCCATCGACGCCAGCGCGATGTTGCTGGAGATCGACCGCAACGGCACGATGCCTTCGCGCTTGCGCTCCTCCGGCACCAGGCCGATGCCGGCGGCGATGCCGTCGCGCGGACTGGAAAGTTTTGTCGCCTTGCCGTCGATCTCCATTGTGCCTGATGAGACCCGGTCGGCGCCGGCCAGCAGCCGCAGCAGCTCGGTGCGGCCCGAGCCGACCAGCCCGGCAATGCCCAGCACCTCGCCGCGATGCAGGTCGAACGAAACGTCATGGACCTTGGTCGCCGAGGCCAGGCCACGCACGCTCAGCCTGATCTCGCTGGAAGCATGCGAGCGGTGCTGTTCCTGCGCAAGTTCGCGGCCGACCATCATCGAAACGACGGCCTTTTCCGACACCTGCGCGAGATCAACGGTTTCGACCACGACACCGTCGCGCATGATGGTGGCGCGCTGGCAGATGCCGAACACCTCATCCAGCTTGTGCGAGACATAGACGACCGTGACACCGTCGCGCGCCAGGCCCGCAATCACTTCGGCCAGCCGTTCGAACTCGCTCGGCGTGAGGCTCGATGTCGGCTCGTCCATCGCCACGATCCTGGCGCGGTCGAGCAGCGCCCGGGCAATCTCGACGATTTGCCGCTGCGCCACCTTCAGCGAGCCAAGCGGGGCTGCCGGATCGATGGTCGGGTCGATGGCGGCCAGGGCTTCCGCAGCGCGGCGCTCCTGCTCGCGCCGTGCGACGAAGACGCCGCCGCGCGTCAGCGGATGGCCCAGGAACATGTTCTGGGCAACGCTGAGACGTGGCACCTGCTGTAATTCCTGATGGATCATCGCGACGCCCGCGGCCCGCGCCTGGACCGGGTTGTTCAGCGTCACCGGCCTGCCGTCGATGAAAACGCTTCCCGCTGTCGGCCGGTAGACGCCCGACAGGATGCGCAGCAGCGTCGACTTGCCGGCGCCGTTCTCGCCAAGCAGGCCATGGATTTCGCCGGCGCCGACCGAAAAGGACACGTCGCTCAGCGCCCGCACGGCCGGAAACAGCTTGGAAATGCCCTCGAATTGCAGCCGCGCTGACATTGCTTCGGTTCTCCAAGCAAGGGTGCCGACCCAAGGCCGGCACCCGCCGCCCTGCTCTATTGGCCTGCTGCCGCGTCCTCGAGCAGCGCTTTGCGCACGGCGTCGCCGCCGCCCGAGTAACGGTCGGCATTGTCCTTGGTGATCAGCGCCTGCGGGGTGGCAACAACACGCGGCAGCTTCTGCCCAGCCACCAGTCGCAGCGCCGATTCCAGCGCCACCTCGCCGGTCAGCACCGGGAAGCTGTCGACGGTACCGGTCAGCTCGCCGGCCCGGATCGAGGCATAAGCGTCGGAAATCCCGTCGGTGCCGAAGACGGCCACCTTGTCCTGCAGACCGGCCGCCTTGACCGCTTCGACGATGCCCAGCGCCATGCCGTCATTATTGGCATAGAAGCCGATCAGGTCGGGGTGCTGCTGCAGGATATTGGTGGCCGCGTCGTAGGAGGTCTGGCGATCCCAGTTGCCCGGCACGCTGGCGACGACCTCGAACTTGCCGCCTTCAGTGATCGTGCTCTTGAAGCCGTCGGTGCGCTGGACGGCGGCGTAGACGCCGGCCTGGCCTTCGACGATGGCAACCTTGCCGCCATCCGGCCGGTTCTTGATGAACCATTTGGCGACACGCACACCATTGTCGCGCTGGACATTGCCGACATAGTACTCGGCCTGCGGGATGACCGCGTCATTGACGTTGACCACCGGCACGTTGGCGGCCCTGGCCTGTTCCATGATCGGCTGCAAATTGGAGTCGGTCTGCGGTGAAACGAGCAGCACGTTGTAGCCTTGCGTGACCAGGCCTTCGGCGATGGTGAGCTGGCCGAGCTGGTCGCCCTCGCTCTGCGCCGCCTGGTAGACGACGGGCACGCCGATGCGGTCGCCGAACGACTTGTAGCCCTCACCCAGCGAGCGCCAGTATTCGTTGGTCAGCGTCTTGGAGACCGCACCCGCCTTGGTGCCCTCGGGCAGCTTGGGGAAAGCCCCGAACTTGGCCTCGAGCTGCGACCAGTCGATGCGATCCTTCTCGGTGTCGGAATTGAGCGGCGCGAGATCCGCGGAAAACACCGAGCCGATGGACAGCGTCATCAGGGCAGCGGTAGCGGTGACGAGCAGAAATTTCATGGTCTTTCCTCCCTTGTTGAAAAACGGTGATGGCGCCGGCCTCAGCTGTCCGGCCCGAGCATGGCTTCCTGGATGATGGCCTGCGACCCGACCGCGTCCTGACGATCGACGGCGGCTGACAGGCGGTTGTCCTTTTCCAGCCGCTCGACGACGCGCAGCATGCGCTTGACGGTGGCGATGTTGACTTCGCATTCGTGGACGGGATCGAGCCCGGTCATGTCGGGGAACGTGTCGAAGTAGATGGCCCCGGCATAGCCGTCGCGGCGGATCTGCCTGAGCAGCTCGATCGTCTGCAGCGTGTGCACGGCACCGACCATCAGGCCGTCGTCGCGCTTGGCGTAGCCGTCGTTGAGGTGCACGCCGAGCAGCTTGCTGTGCCGTGCTATGAGGGCGGCAGCGAAAGCCGGCTGCTCGTCGGCATAGAGCACGTGAGCGAAATCGAGCGTCACGCCGAGATTGGGCAGGCCGATCTCGCGGATCGCCAGCAATGTCGTCGCCGCATCGGGCATCAGGCTGTAGGAGCGCGGCTCGTTGGGTTTGTATTCAAGGCTAATCTGGCAGCCCGGATCATGCGCCGCTACTTCACGAATGCCATCGATTTCGTGTTGCCAGAGTGTTGCGTAGTCAGCCTGGAAGGCGTAGTCGAAGCCATCCTGCCCGAGCCACAATGTCATCAGGCTGGCGCCGGCCTCGCGCGCGGCGTCGATGCCGGCCTTGGTCAGGTCGATGGCCTCGCGGCGAACGGAAGGATCCGGATTGGTGAAGGCGCCGAGCTTGAAGGCCGGATTAGAGTAGTAGCGCATGGCGAAGCCATTGATGGAAAGCCCGAGATCGCTGAGTTTGCGCGCCATTTCCGCAGGTTTTTCATCGACATGATCGGGGAAGTTGAGGTCGAGATCGGTCAATTCCGCAACCTTCGCCGCACGCGCCGCCATTTGCAGCATGGACGGTTTACCAACAAGATCAGGCCACTCGGCCTGTGGCCGCGAGGCAAAGGAATTGAGGCGGGTGGCGAAACGACAGACTGTCATCGGTGACCTTTCATTGTCATAACTTCACATAAGAATGGTTATTTGTAAAGTTGTTAATTGCTCTTTCGATAGCAACGATTCGCCATGCACAGGCCAGTTGCGACCACACGAGGCCAGGCAAGCGCAGCACTGTCACGCAAGTATCATGTTCGCGTCCTAGATCGCTTCTCCGAAGGCTTTCGCGGCATTCTCGATGCGACGCGGCGCTTTTCAGATCCCGGCAGCTTTGTCTCAAAGAGGATATCCATGAAAAACCTGCACCGAACCGCGCCCCTCGCTGTCGCGCTCGCGATGTTCACCGCCTTGAGTCCGGCCTTGGCAGAAAACGCCGCGACCGTCGGCGGCGCCAACTTCGTCAACAAGGGCCTGGTCGGCGTCGGCCGCATCCCGGCCAGCCAGAAAGACAGGTTCGGCGAGACATTTGGCTCCGGCTCGGGCATGGCGATTGACGCTGCCGGCTGGACGCATGGCGCCGATGGCTACAAGGGCTCGCTATGGCTGCTGCCGGACCGCGGCTACAATGTCGTCGGCACCACCGATTACCGTCCGCGCATCAACACGATTGCCATCGAATTCGCCCCGATCGCACCGGGTGCGGCACCAGCCGCCGGCCAGGAACAGTCGGGCCTCAAGGCAACCCTTGCCGACACCATGCTTTTGACCGACGACAAGGGCGCCGACGCAACCGGCCTCGATCCGCTCAACGGCGTGCGCGCCGCGACCGACGACATGCCGATCCTGCCCGAAGCCAACGGCAAGCTCGCGCTCGATAACGAGGCGATCGTGCGGCTGCCCGACGGCACCATGTTCATCTCGGACGAATATGGTCCGAACATCTACCACTTCTCCGCCGATGGGCGTCTGATGTCGGCAACGCAGTCGCCGGCGGCGCTTGTCCCGATGCGTCATGGAACGCCGAACTTCGCGTCCAGCAATCCGGGACCGGGCGCGGCAGACCCAGATCCGACGGATCCCGAAACCGGCCGTCAGAACAACCAGGGCCTCGAAGGCATGGCACTGACGCCGGACGGGAAGTTCCTGATCGCTGTGCTGCAATCGGCCCCCAGACAGGATGGCGGCGATTCCGCTTCGACGCGCCAGAACACGCGCGCGCTGGTCTACGATGCCTCGGATCCGGCCCAACTCAAGCTTGCGCATGAATATGTTGTGCCGCTGCCGGTGTTCACCGATGCCAAGGGCAAGACCAAGATTGCCGCGCAGAGCGAAATCGTGGCTCTGTCGGACAAGACCTTCCTGATGCTGGCTCGCGACAGCGGCAACGGCCAGGGGGTGAAGGGCGACACCTCGCTCTATCGCGAGATCAGCGTCGTCGATGTGTCGGCGGCAACCGACATCGCCGGCACCGAGTTCGACAAGGACAAGCCGGTTGCGCCCAAAGGTGAGCTCGATCCCTCGGTGACGCCGGCCAAGCTGACGCCGTTCATCGACATCAACGACAAGACCGAGCTCGGCCGCTTCGGGCTGCACAATGGCGCGCCCAATGACCGCAACAACCTTTCGGAGAAGTGGGAGGCGATGTCGGTGGTGAGCGTCCTCGATCCAACACGGCCCGACGACTATTTCCTGTTCGTCGCCAACGACAATGACTTTCTCACCCAGGACGGCTTCCAGGTCGGCGCGGCCTACAAGGCCGAAGATGGCGCCGATGTCGACACGATGTTCCTGGTCTATCAGGTCACGCTTCCAGGCCTCGCCGGGAAGTAGCGACACCCCCAGGCAGGCGGACGCGCCGAACGCGTCCGCCTGCCTGGCACGATCGAACGGTCGGGCCCTTCAGTTGCGGCTCGCCGGCACAAGGATTGTGTTCTAGTGGGTTTGCAAAACCTAAGACTGATGATCCGTCGAAGGCACTTACCTCAACATCTCCGCGTCCTTTGGCACGCCCGCATCGATCGGCTCGGCCGTCCTGTCCGACACGGCGGCGATCTTCCCGGCGGCCGACAGGTTCGGGCGCACGAAGACCGGCGCGACGCCGTCGACGCGGCTGTAGAGGTCGATAATGTCCTGATTCATGAAGCGCACACAGCCGGAGGAAGCGTTCTTCCCGATGGAATCCCACTCCGGCGTGCCGTGCAGCCGGTACATCGTGTCCTTGCCGTCGCGGAAGAGATATAGCGCGCGTGCGCCCAGCGGGCTGTGCGGGCCGGGCGGCATGCCGTCCTTGTATTTCGCCAGTTCCGGCCGGCGCTGGATCATCTCCGGCGGCGGCGTCCAGACCGGCCACTTCTTCCTCGCCTGAACCACGGCGCTGCCGGTCCATCCGAAACCGGCCTTGCCGAGGCTGACGCCATAGCGAATTGCCTTGCCGCCGTCGCGCACCAGATAGAGGAAGTGCTCGGAGGTATCGACGACGATCGTGCCGGGTTTTTCTCCGGTCGGATCGGACACGATTTGGCGCACGAATTTCGGATCGACCTTGGCTACCGGGATTGCCGGCAGTTGATAGCCCTCGTCGACGCGCGCCGCATACATACTTGCGGCATCGCCGAAAGCCGGATCGCTTGGCGCCGCGGTCACTGGCGGCGCCGCTACGTCCGTCGTGGTGCACGCCGAAAGAGCCACGGAGGCCGCGCCCAAAGCGGATGCACCAAGAAACGCACGCCGGTTCAGGCGCTCAAAAAACAGCGGAATATCGGACATGAACCCCCGGCTTGCCCATGAGATCCAGGAAAGATGCGGCCCCACGCGTGCAGGATCAATATACGATTCCGGAAGCTTTGAGAACATGATTGGATCAAGGCACGCCAGGCGGAATTCGCAACGCTGCGTCGACCTGTCTCGTTAAATCGGCAATCATTGCGGACCGGACTCAAGATAAGGCTTCGCCGAGTTGCCTGCCATGGACGACAAGATGCCCGCACGCCGGCGGACCAGCGACCTCACCAGTGGACCTATCCCGCGTACATTGCTGCTGTTCGCCCTGCCGGTGCTCGGCTCCAATGTTCTGCAGTCGCTCAACGGCTCAATCAATGCCGTCTGGGTCGGTCGTTTCCTCGGCGAAGCGGCGCTGACCGCCACGTCCAATGCCAACCTCGTGCTGTTTCTCATCCTCGGCACCGTCTTCGGCATCGGCATGGCGGCGACCATCCTGGTCGCGCAATCGGTCGGCGCCCGCGATCTGCCCGAAGCCCGCCGCATCGTCGGCACCAGCGCCACCTTCTTCTTCCTTGTCTCGGTGGTGTTCGCGGTCTGCGGCTGGATCTGGGTCGATACAATCCTCAATGCGCTCGGCACGCCGGCCGATGCGTTGCCGCTGGCGCGCTCCTATCTGCGTATCATTTTTCTCGCCGTACCGATGATGAACCTGCTGTCCTTCGTCATGACGGTGCTGCGCGGCGCCGGCGATTCGCGCACGCCTTTCCTATTCATGGCGCTGGCCGTCGTGCTCGACGTCATTTTGAACCCGTTGCTTATTCTCGGCATCGGCCCGTTCCCCGAACTCGGCATCGCCGGCTCGGCCACCTCGACGCTGATCGGCCAGACGGTAAGCGTGCTTGCCATCCTGATCGTGCTTTATGCGCGCAAGCACCCGCTGCGGCTGGCCGGCGCCAATCTTGCTCTGCTGCGGCCGGACCCGGCGCTGCTGCGCATTGTCGTCTTCAAGGGCGTGCCGATGGGCCTGCAGATGATCGTCGTCTCGTCCGCGGCGCTGACTGTGATGGGCATGGTCAATGCCTACGGCTCGCAGGTCGCGGCTGCCTACGGCATAGCCGCCCAGCTCTGGACCTATATCCAGATGCCGGCGCTCGCCATCGGCGCCGCGGTCTCGTCCATGGCGGCGCAAAATGTCGGCGCCGGGCGCTGGGACCGGATCGGCCGCATCGCCGCGTCCGGCGTCGGCTTCAACCTTGTGCTTACCGGCGTGCTTGTCGCGCTGCTGTTCGTATTCGATCGCGCGGTGCTCAGCCTCTTCCTCAGCAGCGACAGTGCAGCGATCGACATCGCCACTCACATCAACAAGGTCGCATCCTGGTCCTTCATCCTGTTCGGCATCACCATCGTGCTCTTCGCCACTGTGCGTGCCACGGGCGCGGTGATGCCGCCGCTGATCATCCTGGTGATCTCGGTACTTCTGGTGCGCACCAGCTTCGCCTATTTCTTTCGAAGTGCGATCGGTGAGGAAGCGTTGTGGTGGAGCTTTCCGGCCGGCTCGATAACCTCGCTCGTGCTGGCCACGGCCTATTATCGCTTCGGCCGTTGGCGCAGCGTGCACATGATCGAGAGCCGGCCGGCTGCCGGCGAACCGCCGGATACCGGCCTCGGCGTGCCGCGCCAGCGCGCGCATCTTTCGCCCGAGACGCCGAACGGCTGAAAGGCCGGCTCAGCGCGCGTATTTCGCGCCAAACCCGAGCGCCACCAGGGAAAAGACGACAATCATGCCGGCAAAGGCCAGGCTCGCCACGGTCGCGCTTGCCACGGTCGACAGGATGCCGATGCCGATGACCGGCAGCGCGTTGCCGCAAAAACAGCAGATGAAGAAGGCCGAGACCACTTCGGCACGCCGGTCCCCCGGCGCGATCTCGTTCACCACCTGCAAACCACCGCGATAGCCGAGCGCTGACGCCACCCCGCACAAGGCAGTTGCGGCGACCATGATGGCCATCGAGGCGAAGACCTGCGCCGCAACGATCAGTGCGACGCTGGGGATCATCAGCGCAAGTGCCGCAAACATCGCGGCCCGGCTCGAAAGACGCGTCGTCGCCACAATGGTGCCGGCCGCCACGATCGACAATTCAAAGAACAGAGCGCCGGCTACCGCATGGTTGGCTACCTGCAGTTGCTGCGCCAGGATGCTCGGCGCGAGTGCCGCATAAAAGCCGACGAGCGCCATCGCGCCAAAGCCGGTCACCGCCGGCGCAACGAAACCCGCGCGGATGTCATCAGGCACGGAAAGCCGCGGCCGCATCGAGACGTCAGCCAGTTTCCGCGGCCGCGAAACGGTTTCCTGGGTACGCCAGATCAGCAGAGTTACAGTCGCGAGCATCGCCAGATAGACGACGAACGTCAGCCTGAGCGGCCAAGGCGCATATTCGGCGAGCAACCCGGCCCCCAGCGCACCAAGGCCGAGGCCGAGAAAATTGGTGCTGGTCGCAATCGTCGCCGCCTGTGATTTGTCATTGGTCGACAGCAATTCGGCGAGCCAGGCGGTGCCAGTGCCGGCGCCGACGCCAATTCCCAATCCGCTCAGAATCCGGGCAATGTCGAGCCACGCGACATTTTCTGCGAACAGGAAAAATACCGCGCTGACCACGGCCACCGCCATCCCCGCCAATGCCATTGGACGGCGCCCGATTACATCGGACACACGCCCTAACATCAGAAGCGCTGCCAGATTGCCAATGACATAGACGGCGTAGACCAGCGTCAAAGTGATCTGTGAGAAGCCAAAGACCTGCTTGTAGATGATGTAAAGCGGCGTCAGCGCCGTGCTGCCGGCGAAAAGAGCCGCGATCATGGCAGCCACGGCGGCCGCTGCAGCACGGCCGCCGAGTTCGTGATCGCGCGTCATGACTTGAGCGTGAGCTGTCATTTTTTCGACCTTTTGCTGTTCGGGATCTGACACCAAACGCCTTTTTCGCGTCAGCCGTTCCCCCTTCCCGACTTGCTCCTGACAAGTTTGGCAGCTTTGCCGATGGCGCTGAGCGAGATCCTCTTTTAACCTCACAGGATTGTCAGGGGAGATTCATGGGCAAGGGACGGGTCGAGGCATTCACCGATGGCGTGGTCGCCATCATCATCACCATCATGGTGCTGGAATTGAAGGTGCCGCATGGCGAGGATTTTTCCGCGCTGGCACCGCTCTGGCCGATATTCCTCAGCTATGTGCTGTCCTTCATCAATGTCGGCATCTACTGGAACAATTTGCACAACATGTTCCATACCGTGCAGCGGGTCGATGGCCGCGTGCTGTGGGCGAACCTCAACCTGCTGTTCTGGTTATCGCTGTTGCCGGCGACGACAGCCTTCATGGGTGAGAACCATTTCGCGCCGGTGCCGGTCGCCGTCTATGGTGTCGACCTGGCGCTCTGCGCCATCGGCTTCAACATCCTCACCATGACCTTGCATCGACTGCACGGCAGCGAGACCCTTTTCGCCAGGGCGTTGGGCAATGACCGCAAGGGAAAGATCTCGCTGGTCCTCTATCTTTCCGCTATCGCGCTGACCTTCGTCAATCACTGGATCGGTGTCTCGATCTATGTCCTGGTGGCGATGGTCTGGTTCGTGCCGGACAGGCGCTTCGAGCGGCTAATCGAGAAATAGACAGACGATGATCCCGAACCGAAGGACCGCGTCAGCGAAAAATGGATGCCGGTTTTCGGAAAAGATCATGGTCAAACGAGAAGATAGAGCCCCGTCCCGAATTTCATCGGGATGGAACAGGTTCTAGCCTCGCATTTCCTTCAGCTTTTCCGCTACCGAGGCGGCAAGGTCGGCGTAGCGCTCCTCCAGCCGCTCGGCCGCCTTGATCACTGAAAAATCATGGCCGAACTTTTCCAGCGCCATACGCAGCTTTTCGACGAACTCCGCCTGTTTTTCGAGCGCCGAAAACAGCGTTTTCACTTGCGCTTCGCTGATGTCGGGATTGGCAAGCATTTGCGGCACTTCGCGGCTCATCTGGTCGCCGGTTGCGGTCTGTTCTTTCAGGATCTCGATCCAGTCGGTCAATCGTCAGTCTCCTTTTTCGATATCAGCATGCGCAGCGCCCGCCGACGCGGTCAACCCGAAGATACCGGCATCGGCTTGCGCGAGCCTCGTTCCGCGCTAAGTTCGCCGCGGCCAGAACAGGAGAAAATCATGACCACCAACGCCGAGATCCAGACCGCCCTGCCCGCACTTGCCTCCGGTAATGTCGCCGTCATCACCGGCGCGGCCAGCGGCATCGGCCTTGCCGCGGCCAAACGGCTAGCGGCGATGGGCATGAAGATCGTGCTGGCCGACATCGGCGGCGCACGCCTCGATGAGGCCCGACACGCCGTCGCCGCCATCGCCGGCGAGAGCGCCGTGCTTGCCGTTGCAACTGACGTCTCGAAAGCCGACGAGCTCGACCGACTGGCCGAACGGACATTCGGCGCCTTCGGCGACGTCTCGCTGCTGATGAACAATGCCGGCGTCGGCAACAACCCCGGCAAGCCCTGGGAGAACCGCGAGGCCTGGAAGCAGTTGCTGGACATCAATTTCTGGGGTGTCATCCATGGCGTCGAGGCCTTTGCGCCGCGCATGCTGGCGGCGGGAAAGCCGGGTCTGATCGTCAACACCGGCTCCAAGCAAGGCATCACCACGCCGCCCGGCAACCTCGCCTACAACGTCTCCAAGGCTGGCGTGAAGACCTATACCGAGGGCCTTGCACACGCGCTGCGCAACGAGCCCGGCGCCAATGTCGCGGCGCATTTGCTCATTCCCGGGTTTACCTTTACCGGCCTGACCGAAGGTGCGACCGAAAAGCCGGCCGGCGCCTGGACCGGCGAGCAGGTCATCGACTTCATGCTGGCCTCGGTGCTGCGTGGCGATTTCTACATCCTGTGTCCCGATAACGAGGCGACCCGGTCCATGGACGAAAAGCGCATGGCTTGGGCGATTGGCGACATCATCGAGAACCGCCCTGCCCTGTCGCGCTGGCACCCGGACTACAAGGAAGCCTTTGCAGCATTCATGAAATGATCCGGCGAACGTCGCGCAGGAACCCGGACAACAGGCTCCCTCACGCCGAAGCGTGCTTCTTCGCGTTGCGCTTCTTGGCCACGGCTTTGGCTGCGGCCATGTCGGCAACCTGTTCGTCGTGCCGCTTCGCCGCGCGTTCACATTTGGCCCGGATTTCCTCGACTTCGGATTCGGTCAGGTGCTCGATGCCGATAAAGGTATTCTTGGCTTTGCTGACGCGGATCAACTCGTCGAGCTTGGCCTGGATCGCAGCACTGTCGCGGTTCTGGGTGTTCTGGATGAGAAACACCATCAGGAAGGTGACGATCGTGGTGCCGGTATTGATGACGAGCTGCCACGTGTCGGAAAAGCCGAAGACCGGACCGCTTGCCGCCCAGACCACAATGATCAGGAAACAGACGGCAAACGTCGGCGGCAGACCGGCAAGATGGGCGATATGGTTGGCGATCCTGGTGAACAGCTTTTCGATCATGGCAGGGAGAAACAATCGGCAACTGCTTCGAGTTCCCTGCGAGGAGGAATTCACGGTCAAACAGCGCACGCGCCGCGCTCGCAACGATCAGGCGGCGTCGTTTTCCCAGCGGTCGAGGAAAGCCTCGATAGGCAAGGCCTGCATGTCGGGGACTGCCCTGGCCAGTTTCTCGACCGGCCAGTCCCACCAGGCAAGACGTTCGATCCGTGCCGCAGTTTCCGCGCTGAAGCGCTGGTACAATGGCCTGGCCGGAACGCCAGCGACGATTGCATAGGCCGGCACGTCGCGCGTCACCACCGCGTTGGCACCGACGATCGCGCCGTTGCCGATCACTATGCCAGGCATGATCACCGCGCCATGGCCGATCCAGACATCATGGCCGATGCTGACGGCTTTCGCCCGCCGTCGGTTGCGGAACGCCTGATCGACACCCAGCCAGCGGAAGTACTCGTTGGGCCGGTAGCTGATCTTGTGTTGCGTCAGCCGCTCGACCGGATGTTCCAGCGCATTGATGCGGCTGTTGGCGGCAATCGAGCAGAATTTGCCGATCGTCGTATAGATCGCTTCAGCGTGGCGCTCGAAGTAGGAGAAATCGCCGACCGTCACCTCGCGTAGGATGACCCGCTCGCCGATCGACGCATAGCGTCCAAGCTTGCACGCCTTCAGCTCCGCCGTCGGATGGATGCGCGGCTCGGGATCTTTCAGGACAAGGTGTTCGGGACGGTCCATGCGCGCGCTTTACGCCGGCACGCATAGTCTCGCAAGCCGAGTGCAGCGCCGCGCATCCGTTTGGATGCGCCAAGGACCCTGTAGCACCTTCAGTCTCTATTTCGGCTTGCCGCTGGTCCACACCACGTTCTGGCCGTAGAGCGGCACGGTGGTGACCGACATCTTTGCCGAGCCATCCTGCACCTGGCGCGAATGCGATAGGTAGATCAGCGTCTCGTTGGCCTTGTCGTAGATGCGGTTCACCACCTGCTTTTTCCAGATCAGGCTGATGCCTTGCTTGAACACCTCCTCGCCGGCCTCGCTCATGTCGATGTCGCCAATGGTGATCGGCCCGGTCTGGCGGCAGGAGATCGAAGAATCGGACGGGTCCTCGAACCAGTTGCCTTTCTGCAGGCGGTCGATCATGCCACGGTCGAAATAGGAGACGTGGCAGGTCACGCCCTCGACCTTCGGATCCTTGATCGCCTCGACGATGATGTCGTTGCCGAGCCAATCGACGCCGACCTTGCCGACTTCCTCGGCGACGGCCGCGCCGGCACCAATGACCAGGCATGCAGCCAACGCGCCGCCAATCAATTTTCGCAAAGAGGCCTCCTGCGGTTCGAATTTTGCCGACCTCAGGTGGGACGAACGGCGGCGCTTTGCAAGCAGATCGCCTTCCCACAGCATTGCCGGTTGCGGCAACGCGACATCTTTGCGTCGGTGCGACTGAACCGCTAAGAGTGATCGCCAAGCTGGGGCCTTCACGGCGCCAATATGGCGGCCGATGGAAATCACGACGGACTTTCACTGATGATGCGTTCAATTCTGGTCGGCATTCTGGTCCTGATGGCCGCAGGCATCGGCTGGCTCACCTTCGACTGGTACCGCGGACATTATGGCGGCGAGCCGTTCGGAGCGCCGTTCACGCTGGTCGACCAGAAGGGCGCGCCGGTCACCGAAGCCGCCTTTCGCGGCCACCCCAGCGTCGTCTTCTTCGGCTTCACGCATTGTCCGGAAGTCTGCCCGACCACGCTTTTCGAGTTGGCCGGCTGGCTGAAGACGACGGGCGACGACGGCAAGAACCTGCGAGCCTATTTCGTTACGGTCGACCCGGAGCGCGACACGCCCGAAATCATGAACACCTATGTCAGCAATTTCTCCGATCGCATCCTCGGCATCACCGGCGATCCCGACAAGGTCCACGCCATGGCCAAGTCCTTCGGTATCTACTGGAAGAAAGTCGACACGAACGACGGCGACTACACGATGGACCACACCGCTTCGGTGCTGCTGCTCAATGCCAAGGGCGATTTCGCCGGCACCATTGCCTATGGCGAAAGCCCGGACGCCGCCATCGCCAAGCTCAAACGGCTGGCGGCGGAAGGTTGACATATCCGGTAATGACGCAGACGCGTTTGTATTTCACCGCGGGCAAGATCGAGGCTGATCGCATCTTCGCGGCCCTCGGTGCGGCGTTCGACGATGAGGGCCTGCCGATTGCGGTGCTCGAGGTCGACGAGGACCGCGACATCCACGAAGTATCGCTCTATGCCGACGACGACGTCGATGCGGTCGAGGCGCGGCTTAGAGACATCCTTGCCGGACTGTCGCTGTCGAAATCGATAGAGCGCGAAGCGCTGCCCGACATCGACTGGGTGGCGCGCTCGCTGGAGGGGTTGAAGCCGGTGCGGGCCGGGCGCTTCTTCGTCCATGGCGCGCATGACCGCAGGAAGCGCCACAGCGGTGAGCTCGCCATCGAGATCGAGGCCGGCCTTGCCTTCGGCACCGGCCATCACGGCACCACCGCCGGCTGCCTCGAAATGCTGGAGCAGGTCATAGAGCGCGAGCATCCGCGCAACGCGCTCGACCTTGGCACCGGCAGCGCGGTGCTCGCCATCGCGGTGGCCAAGCTCGCGCATATTCCGGTGCTGGCGACCGACATCGACCCGGTCGCCGTCAAGGTGGCCGCCGCCAATGCGCGGCTGAACCATGTCAAGGCGCTCATTGAAACGGCGGCTGCACCCGGTTTTCATCATCCGATCTTTGCCGCGCGTGCGCCCTTCGACCTGATAATTGCCAATATATTGGCGCGGCCGCTGATGCGGCTGGCGCCTCAAATGGCCGGGCATATCGCGCGCGGTGGCTCGATCGTTTTGTCAGGCATTCTCGAGCGCCAGCGCGACGCGGTGATCGCGGCCTATGTCGGCCAGAAATTCCGGCACGTCCGCACCTTGCACCGCGAAGGCTGGGTGACGATCCACCTCAAGCGCTGAGGCGCAGCGCCTTCAACGCATCCGCTCGGACCTAGCGAGAGTTCGCCGCTTTCTTCAGCTCTTCGCGATCGTAGCCGTGAGCTTTCAGCGTTTCGTCATCAAAGCCAAGCAAAACGCCGCTCACATACCGGCTCGCTTCGCGCTGGCGAGCTTCGATCAGCGCGTTCACAGCGCTTCTGAAAAATCCGCGTCTGGCTGAAATCGTGGACATGATGGTCTCCTTTGCAGGCAATAAGACACGTTCCTCCACGTTAAGAAGGTAAGCCTTGCTGACGCTTTTTGAAATCGCCGATTCTGCATGGCCTCCATGCGCAAAAAGAGGCTGTCGCGACCAGGCATGATCGTTCCGAAAATCGATTCCGATTTTCGAGGTCATGCGCTACGGTCGCGCCAGCATTCGAGGAGAGCCCACATGTTCCAGACCTTCGATTCCGCCGGCGATCCGGCCGTTGGCAAGCCGCGCGTGGCAATGCTACGCCAATGGTTGGCGGCGAATGGGCTGGACGGCTTCATCGTGCCCCGCGCCGACGAGCACCAGGGCGAATATGTCGCCGACCGATCGGCACGGCTGAAATGGCTGACCGGCTTCAGCGGCTCGGCCGGCGTCGCCATTGTGCTTGGCAAGCGCGCCGCCATGTTTGTCGACGGGCGCTACACGCTGCAGGTGCGCCAGGAGGTCGATCTCGACATCTTTTCGATCGAGAGCCTTGTCGACAACCCGCCGGCCAACTGGATCAAGGACAATCTCGGCAAGGGCGTGCGGTTGGGCTTCGATCCATGGCTGCATACGATCAGCGACGTCAAGGCGCTGAGGGCCTCGGCCGTGAAGTCCGGCGCGATACTGGTGCCGCTCGAACAAAATCCGATCGACGCCATTTGGCAGGACCAGCCCGGGCCGCCACTGGCGCCGGTCGAGATCCACCCGATCGGCTTTGCCGGCGAACTGGCCAAGGACAAGTTGGTCCGGCTGGCGGCAGCCATCGAGAAGGAGGGCGCCACCCATGCCGTATTGACCGACCCCTCCTCCATCGCCTGGGCCTTCGACATCCGTGGTGGCGACGTGCCGCACACACCGCTGGCGCTCGGCTTTGCCGTGCTCGCCGCCGACGGATCGCATCTGCTTTTCATGGACCAGCGCAAGTTCTCACGCACCGTCGCAGCCTATCTGACGCAGCTCGCCGAATTGCACGAACCCGGTGAATTCGAAACAGCGATCGTCACCCTGGCGAAGGGCGGTGCAAAAATCGCGCTGGACCCGGCTCTGGCGGCGGAGAAGCTCAGCATGCTGGTCGAGGACAATGGCGGCACCGTCACTGCCGCACCGGATCCGGCCCGCATCCCACGCGCAACGAAGAACAAAGCCGAGATCGCCGGCGCCCGCGCCGCGCATCGCCGTGACGGCGCCGCGGTCGCGAAGCTGCTGTGCTGGCTCGACCGTCAGGAGCCCGGCACGCTCGACGAAATCACCGTTGTCACCAGGCTTGAAGAGACGCGCCGGCACACCGGCGACGAAACACAGATGCCGCTGCGCGACGTGTCGTTCGACACCATCTCCGGCGCCGGCCCCAACGGCGCCATCATGCACTATCGCGTCTCCCGCGCCACCAATCGCAAACTGGAGCATGGCGAGCTGTTCCTGCTCGACTCCGGCGGACAGTACCAGGACGGCACCACCGACATCACCCGCACAGTGCCGATCGGTACGCCGGCCGAGGAGATGCGCGAACGCTTCACGCTGGTGCTGAAAGGCATGATCGGCATCTCCATGCTGCGCTTTCCCCCAGGCACGCGCGGTTCCGAAATCGATGCAGTGGCGCGCCTGGCGCTATGGAGACACGGCTGCGATTTCGCCCATGGCACCGGGCACGGTGTCGGCTCCTATCTTGCCGTACATGAGGGCCCGCAGCGTATCGCCAAGACCGGCACCGAAAAGCTGCTGGCCGGCATGATCGTCTCCAATGAGCCCGGCTATTACAAGGAAGGTTCTTACGGCA
The DNA here is from genome assembly GCF_040317695.1 of Mesorhizobium sp. M1403. Classification (NCBI taxonomy): domain Bacteria; kingdom Pseudomonadati; phylum Pseudomonadota; class Alphaproteobacteria; order Hyphomicrobiales; family Phyllobacteriaceae; genus Mesorhizobium; species Mesorhizobium sp. M1403. The sequence goes on from NZ_JAMYKY010000008.1 coordinate 73,656, forward strand.
TCCGCATCGAAAATCTTGTCCTGGTCACTCCGGCTGAGATGGTCGAAGGCGGTGACATCGCCATGCATGGCTTCGAGACGCTGACGCTGGCGCCGATCGACAAGCGGCTGATCCGGTCGGATCTGTTGACGCGTGACGAGTTGCATTGGCTCGACGAATACCACGCGCGGGTGCTGGCCGAGATCGGACCGATGCTCGACGGCGAGACGCTGGCCTGGCTGGAAAAGGCAACCGCCCCGCTGCCGCACGACTTCAAGCAATAGCGGCGGCGGCAACGCCGGTTGACAGGCTTTGCTCCGCAAGCAGTTCTTGCAAAGCCGTGACGTTGGAAGAACCGGCTCCCTTGCGCCAGAACAACACCGTAACGGCGTTGTCTTCGTCAGCGGGCAGTTCGTGCAGCTTTAGCCAGCGGCTCTCCGGGAAACCCGAAAGCACGCTTTTCGGCATCAGCGCTATGCCCATGCCAGCCACCACGCAACCAAGGATGGCATGGTATGAACCAAGCTCGATGGTTTTCTCGGCCATGAACCCTCTGCGCGCGTACCATTGTTCCAGCCGCTTGCGGTGCGGGCAGCCGTGCTCGAAGGCTATCATGGTTTTGGGCATGTCCAGGCGGTCGTCGATCGAAACGCGCGATGCCGCCGAGACAATGACCAGTTGCTCCTGGGATGCTGACTGCTTTTCGAACGGAGCGTCGGCGATCGGCTCGGCGGCGAAGGCTGCATCGAGTTCGCCGGCAAGCATGGCGGTCGCGAGAACCTGCGGGTTGCCGGTGCGCAACTGGATTTCCACTTCGGGATAACGTGCGTGATAGTCGGCGAGCAGACTTGGAAGCCGTGCCGCGGCGGTGCTCTCCATGGCACCTAGGCGAAGCGTGCCGCGCGGGCGTGGATCGAGCATCGCCGTTCGCGCCTCCTCTGCAAGCGCCAGCAGCCGATCCGCATAGCCGATCAATTTGTGACCGGCGGGCGATACGTGCAGGCGCTTGCCCTCCCGGATAAACAGCTGCACGCCGAGATCCTCCTCGAGCTGCCGGATGCGTGTGGTCACGTTCGATTGCACTCGAAACAGTTTTTCCGCTGCCCTGGTGATTCCGCCCTCGCGCACCACCGTGCGGAAGATGCGCAGATCGGCCAAATCCATATATCTCTCCTGGAGAACATAACGATCTTAATTATTCATTTTAGCTGATTAGCCCTTTCCCGTAAATCGCCGGTGTAGCTGCCAATCAACACGGCAAACCAGGGGAGATGGAAATGTCGCCTGAGCCCTTCGGCATCCAGCCGATCGATCTAAGCGCATTGACGCCGAAGCAGCGCGAGGCGCTCTATAGCGGCGCCGTGCGTCGCGCCCACCAGGAGAGAGCGGAGGCGATCCGGCTGAGCCTGTCGCGGGTCGCGTCGATATTCAAGAAGCCTGCTGGCTGGGCAGGAGCTATTGTTTCGTTCGCTGGGCTTATGGGCGCTGCGGCGAAGCGTACAATCAGAAGTGGTGATTTTCGCAATGGCGGTGGGTCGGCTATCGACCGGACCGCAGCATCACCCTGAGTGCGAAGCCGACCTGGCTTGTGCTGCCCAACAACTGCGTGACCGACATCACACAGACGACGCCAATCTGCAGGGGATTGACCGCAGCCTTACTGCTGCCAACCGGCTTTCTTCAACAGATCCGCCATCTGGTCTGCCCAATGTGGATTGCGCAGCCTAAGCGGCGCCAAGGCATCGCCTGTAGGGTTCTCCATCTCCCGCATCAGTTCGACGCAAGATCTTGCCTCCGGCAGACGGCCAAGCGAGACGTAGCAGCAGGCGAGTGTTTCATGGGTGGGTCGCCACGTGGGACCGACCTTGCGAGCCTCAATCGCCGCGACGAGCCCCTCGTTTGCCTGCCCCGCAAATAGATAAGCGAGCGCCAGGACATTAAACCAGACGAAGTTCTGCGGATCGTACCGGTTCAACATAAGGCCGTGTTCGAGCGGCGCTATCGCTTCGGATGCGCTGCCGCGGAAAAGCTGCCCCATTCCCATAGCCAGATGACCAAGAGCGAAACTTGGGCTGATCTCGATCGCTCTTTCCGCAGCAAGAACGGCTTGTTCCTGCGCATTGGCATAGATGCTGCAGATGGCGAGCGCATAATGCGAATAGGGATTTTTCTCGTCGAGCCGAACCGCCTTCAGGGCTGCATCCAGGCCTTCTCGGATATCCTGTGCCGGCTTGTCGCTCCAGCCGTAAGCGACGATGCCGGCGCTCACCCGACCGAGCCAGAGATGGGCCTCTGCGAGTTCAGGATCGAGCTTGCACGCCAGCCGAAATAACTCGCGGCCACGCAAGTGAGTTTGACGGCCGACGTGGTGAAAATGCCAGGTACCTTGCCGCACCAGGTCCCAGGCCGTCGCATTTCCGCTGTTGCGTCCAACGGCTGGGAGCGACTCCGTCTTGAGCAGTTCGGGTTCGATCGCACCAGCCACCCGCTCGGCTATGGCATCCTGGACGGCGAACGCCTCCGTCAGTTCCATCTCGTATCGTTCGGCCCAGATCTGATTGGCCGAGGCGGCATCGACCAGTTGCGTCGAGACCCGGATCTGCTGGCCGGACCGGCGCACACTTCCTTCCAAGACATAACGGGCGCCAAGCTCGCGGGCCACCTGTTTGGAGTCGACCGACTTGTCCTTATAGACGAAGCTGGAATTGCGCCCGATCACCCGGAACCATCGGAACCTCGCCAGCGCGGTGATGATGTCCTCGGTGATGCCGTCAGCCAGATAGGCCTGTTCCCTGTCGCCGCTGACATTGGCGAACGGCAACACCGCAATGGACGCCCTTTCGGAGAGACCCGCCAGTTGGCTCGGAAGCGCATCGTCTGCAGCGGGGTCAAGCACATGAACACTGCCGGCGAAGCGATATCCGGTGCGGGGGACGGTGGCGATCCATTCGCTGCCGTCCGGCTGCGGGCCGAGTAGCTTGCGCAGGGCGGCAATCTGCACCGAAAGATTGCTTTCCTCGACGACGGCATCGGACCAGGCGGCCTCCACGAGGGCCGTCCTGCTCAGCGCCTGCGTCGGTGCCTCCACCAGGGCCTGAAGCAACGACAAGCCTTTTTGCCCGACCGCAACTGGCTTGCCCTCGCGAACAAGCGTCCCGCGCAGCAGGTCGAGCACGAACGGCCCGAACGCGAAGCGTCGCGGTGCTGAAGCATCTCGCTTTCCGGCTTCGGAAGAATTCGGAACTTTTCGCCTCCTGTTAAGGACTTCGGACGGGGGACTGATCATTCTGGCCGTCCTTCGCACAGACTAACACAAATGGAGGTTCAAGATGATGATGTTGAAACAGCCGGCCGCAATGGACAGTGCTGCGCCCAGCGAGGGAAAGGCTTTGGTTGTTAGGGGCGGCGAGGCTTATCGGGCCGAACAGGGGTCGGACTATCTGCCGGGAATAAGTGCTGAGACCGTCGGAGCGAAGGCCCTTTGGCTGGGCGTCGCCTCAATCCCGCCGGGCAAGCGGACCAAAGCCCATGTCCATGCGCGCCACGAAACAGCATTTTATATGCTGAGCGGAGACGAGTTGGAGATGTGGAGCGGGGACGAACTGCAGTTTCGCGACCTCGTGCATCCCGGCGACTATCTCTACATTCCCGCCAACGTGCTTCACGTTGCCGTGAACCGGGCAAGCACGCCGGCCACCTTTATTGGCGCCCGCAACGAACCGACCGCACAGGAGAGTGTCGTTCTGTTCCCGAAGATGGACGGCAAAATACCGTGAAGCGGCGATCTGGCAGGAAGACAGGCGTACTCCGTCGGTCCACTACCCGACGAGCTGCCGCGCGAGGATCAGCACGGCAGCACCCGCCAGGAACATCGCCATCAGGCCGCCGCGCAGTGAGACAAGGCCGGCAACGATCAAGGCTGCCCATTCCGCCGGTCCGGCGCTGAGCGCCGCCGGCGCCACCAGCGTGGTCAGCACCGCCGCCGGCACGGCGCTCAGCCCGGCCTCGACGCGCGGATGGATCTGGTCGAAGCGCGAGATCACCAGATGACCGCCGATGCGGGTCAGATAGGTCGCGATCGCAGCGGCGACGATGATCCACAAGGTTGTGCTCATGGCCGTGCCTCGACACCGCTGTGGCGAGGCGGCAGGATGACGGCGAGCAGCACGCCGGCCAGCGCACCTATGGAGACATGCCAGGGCGAGCCGACGGTTTTGTACGCAATGATGGAGGCGGCAGCGCTGGCGATGACCACCGGCAGCCACAGCGGCCGCTTGCGGAAGCTCATGACCAGGCCGAGAAAATAGATCGGCAGCAGGAAGTCGATGCCCAGCACATGGGTGTCGGGAATAAGCTTGCCGAACATCGCGCCGAGCGCGCTTTCGATGACCCAGAACACATAGACCGGCAGCCCAAGCCCCATATACCAGGTAAACCCGACGGTTTCGCCGGCCTCCGCCTTGCGCTCGGCCATCGCGAACTGCGGATCAGTGAGCACGAAATAGCCTATCGCCTGCTGGATCAGTGGCCAATGCGCGATGCGCCGGCCGATACCGGCCGAATAGAGCACGTGGCGAAAATTCACCGCGAAGATCGACAGCACGATCAGCCACGGCGCGACATGCTGGCCGAACAGCTCGATGCCGACCATCTGGCTGGCGCCGCCGAACACCGTTGCGCTCATCAGGAACGCTTCGAGCACGGAAAGCCCGTTGTCGACTGCGAGCGCCCCGAACAGCAATGCAAACGGCGCCGATGCCACCACGACGGGCATGCTGAGCCGCACGCCTTGCCAGAAATCGCTTTTCGCACCGTTTTCGGAGATTGCTTCCGCCGACATCAATCGCTCCTCGGGACGGTCGTATGTAGGGAGGGCCGCCCTCCTTGTCACACCAATTCGCTTGAGGCAAATGATCAGCGGAAGTGATGGCTGAGGCGGGCGGCAAGGCGCTCCAGTGCCCAGTGGATAAAAATCAGACGCTTGGCACCTGGGAGGGCATATCCGTTGGCGCCCATCGGTCCTTGCCAAAAGTGGCGGCCACAGACCCAAGGCCAGAGGTGGTTCCCCAGAGGTGGTTGCAATGAGCGAATTTTTCATCGATCCAAAATTCGGCCGCCTGGCCTTCGGCGCCGATCCCGGCAGCTATCACGCGACGCGGCCTGGCTATCCTGATTGGGTATTCGAAATTCTATGTGAACGGTGCCGTCTCGCCCCTGGCACGGCGACGTTCGAGATTGGCGCAGGTACAGGAACTGCTACGCGCCGCTTACTCGAACTGGGCGCGAGCCCGATGCTCGCCATCGAGCCGGATTCTCGCCTCGCGACTTTCCTTTGCGAGACTATTCAGGACAAGGCGCTCTCGGTGAGCGTCTCTGCGTTTGAGGATGCCGTCCTTGAGAAGGCCGGTTTTGATCTCGGCGTCAGCGCCACTGCCTTTCATTGGCTGGATGAGGACACCGCGCTGGTCAAGGTCGCCGAGCTGCTTCGGCCGGGCGGCTGGTGGGCAATGGTCTGGAATGTATTCGGCGACAACAGTCGCCCCGATCCCTTTCATGATGCGACGAAGGCACTGCTTGAAGGGCCTTCGAGCCCTTCGGCGGGCTCAAATGGTATTCCGTTCGCCCTTGATGCCGAGGCCCGCGTGGCGGCGCTGGAGCGAACCGGCGCGTTCGATTCCATCGAACATCGGACAAGTGTCTGGTCGCTCGTCCTCGATCCTGACCAGACGGTCGCCCTCTATGCCACTTTTTCCAACATCAACATCCGCAGCGACCGCGAAGCAATCCTGGCGGAGCTGGGTCGCATCGTCCGCGACGAGTTCCAAGGCTCCATAACCCGCAACATGACCACCAGCCTCTACACTGCGCGGCGCATTTGACTGTCTGATTTATCCGCTAGCGCGGCGAAGCCTTGCCTTCGATCGCCCTGCCCCAGTCGAGCAGCGGTTTTGCCCGCATGACGAAGTCGACGAGTTCGTCGACCAATCCAGCTCCATAAATATCCGCCGGCTCGACTGCGTGCCGGACGGCAAAATGCCGATTGCGGATCGCGGCAGCGAGATCGGGCTCGGCGATATGCTCGAAGCCGCGCGGCGTGCGCTTCATGCAGCCGTCCGGGTCGAGCTCGAGGCCGTTCTTCTTCAGCGCCGCGACGAGGGTGCGGAATTCAGCCGGCCGCTTCGCGATCGCGTTGCGCAGCGCCAGCAATAGCTCCGGTCCGGGCTGCCACCAGGCAACGGCGGCAAAGCAGCGATCGAGCCCGATATGGACGTAAAACACGCCCTGTTCCATCTTGGTGCCGTCAGGCGAAAGGATCGCCGACAAATGCCGGTTATAGGGCCGTTTGTCCTTGGCGAAACGCACATCGCGGTTAATCCGGAACAGCGACTTCTTGCGGTCGCCGCGCAGGCCGAGCCCCGCGGCCGTGAAGCGCTCGGAGAGCGTCTCGACCAGATCGCCGAAGGGATCACGCAGGTCGCGTTCGAAAAGGTCGCGGTTTTCCAAAAACCACTCCCGGCTCTGATGAAAATCGAGCGCCTTGAGGAAGGGAATGGCCTTTTGCCCAAAACCGTAGAACACAGCCGCCATCACCCGCCCTTGCCGATCCGCTGCAGCCAGGTGTCCTCGTCGATCACCTCGATGCCGAATTTGGTCGCGTCCTTCAGCTTGGAACCGGCGCCCGGCCCCGCTACCAGGAGATCGGTCTTCGCAGAAACCGAGCCGGCGACCTTCGCGCCGAGACGTTCAGCCATCGCCTTGGCCTCGGGGCGCGTCATCTTTTCCAGCGTGCCTGTAAACACGATTGTCTTGCCGGCGACCGCACTATCGGCTGAGACGTTCACAATGTATGGCTTCGGGTGGACCTGTGTGAGCAGCGCTTCAAGCACGGCGTCGTTGCGTTCATTGCCGAAGAAATCGCGAAGCGCACCTATCACCGTATCGCCGATGCCGTTGATCGAAGGAAAAACGGTGTGTGGATCGGCCGCCGCCGCCGTCTCCTTGCCAACGCGGATCAACTCCTCGATCGTCGAGAAGGTTCGGGCAAGCACAGCGGCCGTCGTTTCGCCGATATGGCGGATGCCCAGCGCAAAGATGAAGCGATCAATTTCCGGTTCGCGGCGAGCGTCGATGGCAGCGAAGAGCTTGTCGAGGCCGTCGTAGTTGCGTTCCTCGACACTGCGTACATTCTTGCGCGTCTTGCCCGACGCGGCCTCACGCTGCCTGGCCTGCTCTTCCCGCCGCTCGGCCAGCGCCTTGGTAACGGCGGGACGACGATCCCTGAGCGTAAAGATATCGGCGGCTGTCTTGATCAACCCGGCGTTGAAGAACAGATCTATGTTTTCAGCGCCCAGGCCTTCGATATCCATGGCGCCGCGTGACACGAAATGGCGCAATCCTTCCACGGCCTGCGCAGGGCAGATCAGTTCGCCGGTGCAGCGGCGGCGGGAATCCTCCTTGCCGGTCTTCTCGTTGATCTCGCGCGTTGCGGGTGAGCCACAGATCGGACATTTGTGCGGGAATTCGTAGGGCACGGCATCTGGCGGACGCTTATCGGCTACGACGCTCACGATCTGCGGAATGACGTCCCCTGCCCGCTGGATGACCACTGTGTCGCCGATACGCACGTCATAGCCGTCGCGGATCGGCTGGCCGTTGCTGTCCAGACCCTTGATGTAATCTTCGTTGTGAAGCGTGACGTTTTCGACCACGACGCCGCCGACCGTGACGGGTGCAAGCCGGGCAACGGGCGCCAGCGTACCGGTACGGCCGACCTGAATGTCGATCCTCAGCACGGTTGTCATGGCCTGTTCGGCCGGAAATTTGTGGGCGATGGCCCAGCGTGGTTCGCCAGTGACGAAACCCCATCTGCGCTGCAATTCCAGCTGGTCGACCTTGTAGACGACGCCGTCGATGTCGTAGCCCAGTGATGAGCGCTGGGTCTCGATCAGGTGATAATGCGCGACCAGTTCCTCGACCGATCTTGCCCGGACCATCAGCGGGCTGACCTTGAACCCCCACTCCGCGAATTTCTGCACGGAATCGTACTGGGTCGGAGCCGGATCCTTTGTGGTAAAGCCCCAGGCGTAGGCAAAGAACTTGAGGTTGCGGCTGGCGGTAATAGACGGGTCCTTCTGACGGAGCGACCCGGCCGCGGTATTGCGCGGATTGACGTAATCCTGGCCGCCGATCGCCGCCGAGCGCTGCTTCAACGCCTCGAATTCCGCGTAGGTCATATAGACCTCACCGCGTATTTCGATGACCTCGGGCCAGCCCGATCCCTTCAAGGTCTTGGGAATGTCGGCGATGGTCCTCAGATTGGCGGTGATGTCCTCGCCAACGGCGCCGTCGCCGCGCGTTGCCCCCTGCACGAACACACCACCTTCATAACGCAGCGAAGCCGACAGCCCGTCGATCTTCGGCTCAGCCGTGAAGGCGATGTCCAGATCCTTGTCGCGATCAAAGAACCGCCGGCCACGTACGATGAAATCGGCGACATCCTGGTCGGTATAGGCCTTGGCGAGGCTGAGCATCGGCACCGCATGACGCACCTTGGCAAAGCCTTCCGCCGGTGGCGCGCCGACCCTGCGTGAGGGGGAATCCTCACGCAGCAAAGCAGGGAAGCGCTGTTCGATGGCGAGATTGCGCCGCGTCAGCGCGTCATATTCCGCGTCCGTGATTATCGGCGCGTCCTCGCCATGGTAGCGCCGGTCGTGCTCGGCGATCTCCTGCGCCAACCGCTTCAACTCGCTTGCCGCCTCGCTTTCGCTGAGCGAATCGACTGGTTTTTCGTCCATACACTGCTCCCTCCACGGTGGCGCGACACAATAGAACAGGATTCTCTCATGAGGGAGAGATCAGACACGGAAATCATTCCTGAACAGCAGGATGGAGCCAGACCCTGACTCAGGTCACGAGCGCCGGAAACGAACTCGTCTAGAGCAATTCCAGGAAAAGTGTGAAACGGTTTTCCGTCCGGAATTGCGCAAAACAAAGAGGTAGAGCGGTTCGGCGTGATGAACCGCTCTACGCTGCCGCGATGTTCTCCCGCAGCAAGCGCTCGGCCGCCGCGCGCGCCTCGTCGGTGATGGTGGCGCCGGCGAGCATGCGCGCGATCTCCTCCTGCCGCGCCGCCCGGTCCATCTCGGCGATGCCGGTCGACACCCGGTCGGCCCCGCCTGACTTGGAGATCAGGAAATGCGTCGCGGCGCGCGCCGCCACTTGCGGCGCGTGCGTGACCGAAAGCACCTGCACGCGCTTTGCCAGCCGCGCCAGCCGCTGGCCGATGGCGTCGGCAACCGCGCCGCCTACCCCGGTGTCGATTTCGTCGAAGACCAGGGTCGGCGCCGAGCCGCGATCGGCCAGCGCCACCTTGAGTGCCAGCAGAAAGCGCGAAAGCTCGCCGCCGGAAGCGACCTTCATCATTGGGCCGGGCCGGGTGCCGGGGTTGGTGTGCACCCAGAACTCGACCTGGTCGATGCCTTCTTCCATGCGGCTCCCGGCATCGCTTGCGATCTCGACGATGAACTCAGCCCGTTCGAGCTTCAGCGCCGGCAGTTCGGCCATTACCGCCTTGGTCAGCCCTGCGGCCGCCGCATGGCGAAGCGACGACAGCTGGGCCGCCGTAATGTCATAGGCCTGACGCGCAGCTGCAGCCTGTCTCTCCAGCGCATGCAGGCGCTCTTCGCCAGCGTCGAGATCGGTAAGGTCGGCCGCCATGGTGTCGCGCAGTTGCGCCAGATCGTCGACAGCGACGCTGTGCTTGCGCGAGGCGGCACGCAGCGCAAACAGCCGCTCCTCGGCCTTCTCCAGCCGCTGCGGATCATATTCAGTGGCGCGAAGTGCTGCTTCCACGCCCGACTGCGCCGCGTCGAGCGACAGCATCGCCTCGTCGAGCGATTTGACGACCTCTTCAAGCAAGCCGGGCGCTTCCGTCACCTTGCGCTGCAGCCGCCTGAGCAGGCTGGCCAACTGCGGCAAGGGTGAGGACGGGCCCGAGAGCACATCCTGCGCATCGTGGATTTCCGAGGCGATCTTTTCGGCACGCATCATCGAGGCGCGCAGGTCGGCGAGCTCGGTCTCTTCACCCGGTTGCGGATCGAGCCTGGTCAATTCGGCGACCGCCGCACGCAGATAATCGGCCTCGCGGGAAGCCGCCTCGACTTTGGCCCGGTGCCGTGAAAATTCCTGCTCGCAGGCGCGCCAGTGCCGCCACGCCTCGCCTGTTGCACGCGCGGCGCCCAGATGACCGCCGAAGCTGTCCAGCAATTCCCGATGCGCACCGGGATCGACCAAAGCGCGCTCGTCGTGCTGGCCGTGGATCTCGACCAGCGCATGGCCGACGTCGCGCATCAGCGTCACGCTGGACGGCTGGTCGTTGACGAAAACGCGCGTGCGGCCGTCCGCCGTCTGGACGCGGCGCAGGATGATGTCGCCGTCGTCCTCGATGGCGTTCTCGGCGAGCAGCATACGGGCCGGGTGGTTGCGCGGCACGTCGAACACAGCGATGACCTGGCCTTGTGCCGCGCCTTGCCGCACCAGCGAGGCGTCGCCGCGGGCGCCAAGCGCCAGCGACAAGGCGTCGAGCAGGATGGACTTTCCGGCGCCGGTTTCGCCGGTCAGCACCGAAAGGCCGGACGAGAAGTCGATGTCCAGCTTCTCGATCAGAACGATATCGCGGATCGACAGCCTGGAGAGCATGGTGACGCGCCGCTCAGGCGCCGGTGATCAGCTTCCCGGCCTTGGAGATCCACGATCCGGCATTCTCGCGCGGCTCGAGCCCACCACTCTGCAGGAGCTTATAGGAGTCCTTGTACCACTGGCTGTCGGGATAGTTGGTGCCGAGCACGGCCGCGGCGGTCTGCGCTTCCGACGTCAGCCCCATCGCGTAGTAGCTCTCGGTCAGACGCGCCAGCGCCTCCTCGACATGGCGTGTGTTGGAATAGTTCTCCACCACGTTGCGGAATCGTTTGACGGCTGCGATGTACTCGCGGCGCTCGAGATAATAGCGGCCGATCTGCATCTCTTTGCCGGCGAGCTGATCGTTGGCGAAGCGGATCTTCTCCTTGGCGTCGTCGGCATATTCGGACGTGGGCCAGCGCGTCACCAGGTCCTGCATCGTCTGCACGGTAAGACGCGCTTCCTTCTGGTCCTGGGTGACGTCCTTGATCTGGCGGTAGTAGCTCAGCCCGATAATATATTGGGCATAGGCTGCATCGTCGGTCGACGGGTAAAGGGTCAGGTAGCGCTTGGCCGAACCAATCGCCTCGTCGTAATTGCCCTGACGGTAGTCGGCAAAGGCGCCCATCACCATCGATTTGCGGGCGAATTCCGAATACGGATGCTGGCGGTCGACGGCATCGAATTTGCGGCTTGCCTCCTGCAGGCGCCCGGCATTCAGATTGGCGAGACCCTGATTATAGAGCACGTCGGCCGGCTCGGTCTGATCGACATAGGTCGATAGATCGACGTCCTTCTCGGACGACATGCAGGCCGACAGAAACAGCGATGGAACGACGACCGAAAGCGCCAGGAAAACAGCCCGCCGCGGCGCCTTCGATTGACCAACTCGCTTGAAAAACATGATTGGATTCCGCCCTTTCGGCGTCATTTCAGTCGACGGCAGCAGCCATAAACCATAACCGCCTTGCCCGGCAACGCTATCCCCGGCCAATCGCACATTTTTGTGGCGGTTTGGCGCCACCTGGAAAGCTGTGCGATTTGGCCGGCCAGTGATGCATCCTTGCAACACAGCTGATCGCAATAAGAGCCGCAAAAACGTTAAGAATCAGATCATCCAGGGCGCAAAGAGGGGGGCATTGACGGCGCTCATCTCGGCGGCACGGCCGCGCTCGCGGCGCGTCGTCTCGACGATCTCGAAAGCCGAACGGTCGGACAAGAGACGGCGCAGCGCCGCGGCGTTGAGCCTGTGGCCACCACGATAGGAGCGGAAGCAGCCGATAAACCGGGCACCGGCGAGCGCCAGGTCGCCCATTGCATCCATCGTCTTGTGCCGCGCGAACTCGTTGGGATAGCGCAGGCCTCCCATGTTGATCACGCGGTTGTCATCGCCGATCACCAGCGAGTTCTCCAGCGAGGAGCCGAGCGCGTAGCCAGCTGCCCATAGCCGCTCGACGTCCTTCATGAACCCGAAAGTGCGGGCCCGCGCGACGTCGCGGCGGAAAATGTCGGCATTCATATCGGATGCGAAAAGCTGGCGGCCGATCGCCGGGCTTTCGAAATCGATCTCGATCTCGAAGCGCGTGCCATCATAGGGCCTGAACTCCGCCCAGCAGGCGCCGTTCTCGATGCGAACCGGCTTGACCACCCTGATGTAGCGACGCTTGACCGGCAGCGTTTCGATGCCTGCCTGGTCCATGGCCTCGATGAACATGACCGCGCTGCCGTCGAGGATAGGCACCTCACGGCCGTCGATTTCAATGACGAGATTGTCGATCCCAAGCCCAAAGAGCGTCGCCATCAGATGCTCGACCGTGGCAATGTGCTCGCCTTGCGGATCGCCAAGCATGGTGCAGAGGTCGGTGGCACCGACCTCGGAAACGAGCGCGCGAAATTCGTGGCTTCCGCTTGCATTCGAAAGCTGGAAGACGATACCCGTATCGGCATCTGCCGGCAGGAAATGGACGGTGACCGGATTGCCGCTATGGACGCCGATACCAGTCAGCGTCGCACGCGATTTAAGTGTCGTCTGATAGTCGTGCAAAACAATCCCCATAGCCCGTACTGCCTAGGTCCGCTTCATCTGCCCTGAGGGCGCGGCTCTTGATTGATCGGCAGGCAGGGCCACTTCCCCGAGACTCCCAGCAAACCGACTTTGGTCGGTGGCGAAGATAATGGTCCCACAGGGAGACTCCAAATCACGGTTTCTTACTCTTTGTAACTGCGGTCCAGCGCGGGATTGCCCCATAAGTCCTTGTTTTAAAATCGCTTTTAATATTAACAGGCGAACAGTTTCCTGCTCGCCTGTTAACAACTGTTACGAACCGTCAACAGATCAATTGGCCTGCCGGCGCAGGAAGGCGGGAATCTCCAGCTGATCGTCTTCCTGGACAGCCCGGCTCTGCGGCGTCAGTCGGCCCTGCTCGTCCAGCTGGCCGCGGCGCGGCGCGTAAAGCTGCGGATCCTGGCTGGCTAGGCGGCGCACTTCCGCCGGCGCCTGGCGCAGTTTCGGTTCGCGCGGCTGCGCCGGCTGCAGCCGTGCAGGTTCCTCTTCGCGGCGGGTTAGGCCGTTGGTCAGGCGCTTGAGCAAGCCCATCGGGCCGCTGTTCTCGTGGTCGGCCGGGCGGGCCTTGGCTTCCACTTCAGCCTTCACCTGCGGCGGGAAATCCTCTACCCGCGGCATGCGCTGGGGTGCCGCGGCAATCGGCTGCGGCATTTCACGATGCGGAGCCGGCTGCATCGCTTGCTGAACCACTGGCTGCATCATCGGCTGCGGCTGAGCGGGAGGCGCCTGGAAGATCTTGCTCTGCGGACGGAAGTCTTCCGAATGCGCGACCGGTGCCGGGCGGGCCTGCGCCATCGCTGCCGCATTCGCCTCGGCGAGCTGAATGGCCTCGGCGACCGGATCGGCAGCACGTGGTTCATAGATCGGCTGCTGGACAGGCGCCGGGCGCATTTCCGTGACCTGAGCCGCCGGGCGGCTGACCGGCTTCGGCGGAGCCGTGCGGATGGCGATCGGCGCTGCAGCGATTTCGGCCGCCGATTTGTCGATGCCGGTGGCGACCACCGACACGCGGATAACGCCTTCGAGTTCCTCATCGAAGGTGGCGCCCAGAATGATGTTGGCGTCCTGGTCGACCTCTTCGCGAATGCGGGTTGCGGCCTCGTCGACTTCGAACAGTGTCAGGTCGCGGCCGCCGGTGATCGAGATCAGCAGGCCCTTGGCGCCCTTCATCGAGGTCTCGTCGAGCAGCGGGTTGGCGATGGCGGCTTCCGCGGCGGCCATTGCGCGGCCCTCGCCCGAAGCCTCGCCGGTTCCCATCATCGCCTTGCCCATTTCGCGCATGACCGAGCGGACGTCGGCGAAGTCGAGATTGATCAGGCCTTCCTTGACCATCAGGTCGGTGATGCAGGCGACACCCGAATAGAGCACCTGGTCGGCCATGGCGAAGGCGTCGGCGAAGGTCGTCTTGTCATTGGCCAGCCGGAACAGGTTCTGGTTGGGAATGACGATCAGCGTATCGACACATTTCTGCAGTTCCTCGATACCCATGTCGGCCGTCTTCATGCGGCGCTGGCCTTCGAAGTGGAACGGCTTGGTGACGACGCCGACGGTAAGGATGCCCTTTTCGCGGGCAGCGCGCGCGACCACGGGCGCCGCCCCGGTGCCGGTGCCGCCGCCCATGCCGGCGGTGACGAAGCACATATGCGTGTTCGAGAGATGATCGATGATCTCGTCGATGCACTCTTCCGCCGCCGCGCGCCCGACTTCAGGCTGCGATCCGGCGCCGAGACCCTCGGTGACATGCGCACCGAGCTGGATCAGCCGCTCGGCCTTCGACATCGTCAGTGCCTGCGCGTCGGTGTTGGCCACCACGAACTCGACGCCGCGCAAGCCGGCGGTGATCATGTTGTTGACGGCATTGCCGCCGCCGCCGCCGACACCAAACACGGTGATGCGCGGCTTGAGCTCGGTGATGTCCGGCTTCTGCAGATTGATGGTCATTGTCTTCGTCCTTTGCCTTTCCCGCCGCTTCGCCGCCGCGGCCGCCTATGGGGCTGTCCCCGTCAAATTAAAAACTGTCTCTCAACCACTGACTCATTCGATGCAGTTTTCCGCCTGTTCCGGTCATCCGAAGACCGGAAATTCCCTTCGCCGGGCGGCTCTCGAAGCTCGCCATCTGCGGGTAGATCAGGAGTCCGACCGGGGTCGAGAAAGCCGGCCCCTTGGCCGCCTCGGGCAGGCCTGCCACGCCGAGCGGGCGGCCAATACGTACATTGCGGCCGAGAATGCGGCGTGCTGCTTCGGGCAGGCCGGCAAGCTGGCTGGCGCCGCCGGTCAGCACCACACGCTTGCCGACGGCATTGCCGTAGCCGGACTTGTTCAGCCGGTCGCGCAGCAGTTCCAGCGTCTCGTCGATGCGGGCGCGGATGATGCGCGTCATCACCGAGCGCGGGATCTGCAACGGCACCTCGCCGTCCTCGCCGATCGGATGGATCGAGACCAGGTCGCGGTCGTCGGCGCTTCCTGGCAGCGCCGAGCCATGCATCACTTTCAGCCTTTCAGCGGCATCGAGCGAGGTCGATAGGCCCTTGGCCATATCCAGCGTGACGTGGTTGCCGCCAATCGCGATGGCGTCGCCGTGGACGAACTTGCCTTCCGAAAATACCGAGATCGTCGTCGTGCCGCCGCCCATATCGATGCAGGCCGCGCCCATTTCGAGCTCGTCGTCGACCAGCGCGGCAAGCCCGCTGGCATAGGGCGTCGCCACCATGCGCTCGACCGACAGATGCGAGCGGTTGATGCAGAGCTCCAGATTGCGCAGGGGCGCCGCGTCGCCTGTCAGCACGTGCATGTCGACGCCAAGCTGGTCGCCAACCATGCCGCGCGGATCGCGCACACCGCGCTCGGCATCCAGCGAAAAGGCCACGGGAAGCGAATGGATCACCTCGCGCTCAGCCCGCAGCGCCTGCTTGGCGCCGGCGGCAAGCACGCGCTTGATGTCGGCCTCGTCAGCCTCATGGCCGCCGAGATTGATGGTGGCCGAAAAAGCCTCGCTCTTCAGCCGGCCGGCGGTCATGTTGACGATCAGCGAATCGACCGTCAGTCCCGCCATGCGTTCGGCGGCGTCGACGGCAAGACGGATGGCGTGCTCGGCACGGTCGAGATCGATGACGACGCCCGATTTCACGCCTTGCGATTTCTGGTGGCCGATGCCGATCACCTGGATGCGATGCGAGCGTCCGCGCAGCAGCTTGCCATCGTCGCGCGGCTTGAGCTTGGCCACCACGCAGCAGACCTTGCTGGAACCGACATCCAGCACCGTCAGGATGCCGGACCGGCGCGACGAGGCATCGCTGTTGCCGCCAAGCCAGCTCATATCTTCGTCTCCGGCTTGCGCTTCAGCATCTTGGGCTTTTCGTTGAGCGCAGCCTCGCGCTGCGTCGCCGCTTCCGGCGTCAACTGGACGACCAGACGGTCGGAAAGGCGCATGTCGACGGCTGCGATGTCGCGCGTCAAAAGCCCGTTCTCGTGGTCCATCCTGACCAGGTCGGCAATCGCCTGGTCCTCACCGTCTTCGGGAAGCTTGACGGTGATGCCATTCTCAAGCTTGAGATCCCAGCGCCGTTCGCCGATGCGGATATAGCCTTTGATCCGCGCGGCAAGCTCCGGATAATTCTTGATCCTGGCCAGGAAATCCGGCGCCTTGGCCGGTGCGCCGGTGCCGATGATCAGCGGCAGCAATATCTGCTTGCCGCCGGAGAACGGCGCAATGACGGTGCCGGATTTCTCGATGACCGAAAGCGCGCTCCCTTGCTGCCACAGCGCGAACGGCTCGCGCTCCGCGACGCGCACTTCCAGCGTATGCGGGTAGACTTTGCGCACTGCCGCGGCTTCGACCCAGGGCAGCGTGGTGATGCGTTCGCGCGCAGCTTCGGCATCGAAGCCGATCAGCGAGGTCCAGCCGTCGAGTTCCAGCCTGTCGAGAATATCGATCTCGGAGGTTTCGCGGTTGCCGACGACCTTGACCTGGTCGACGGCAAAACCGGTGCGGGCGGTGACACTCTGGACGATGGCGTCGGCATGCCCGCCGAGATAGGCGCCATAGGCGCTGCTCGAAATAAGCAGTGCCGCCGACAGGATGGCAGCGCAATAGGGCGGCGCTTCGAAATCGCCCTCGCCGAGGCGCGCCAGCACACGCACCGGCCGGCGGAGCAGGCGTGGCAGCACGAAATGGTCGAACGACAACGGCATGCCGAACAGCACCGGCCCGGCCGCGCCCTTCCCCTTGCCCTGTCCCCACTTCAACGCAGACACGAAGCGTCCTCCACCATCCAACTCAACAAATCGCCGAACGAGTGTCCCGCTTGCGCGGCGATTTCCGGCACCAAAGACGTCGGCGTCATACCCGGCTGGGTGTTGACCTCGAGCCAGACAATTTCACCGTTTTCGGAGTGACGATCGTCATAACGGAAGTCCGACCGGGAAACGCCCCGACAGCCGATAGCTTGGTGAGCCTTGAGCGTCAGTGTCTGTATTTTTTGGTAAATATTCGGTGAAAGTTTTGCCGGGCATTCGTGTTTTGATCCGCCCGCGACGTATTTTGAATCATAGTCGTAGAAGGAATGGCCGGTCGGGATGATCTCGCAGACACCGAGCGCCACATCGCCCATCACCGCGCACGTCAATTCTCGCCCGTGCACATAACGCTCGACCATCACCGTATCGCCATATCTCCACTCGGACGAGCCGATGATCTGCGGTGGATGCGACTGGCCTTCATGCACGATGACGACGCCGAAGCTCGATCCTTCGTTGACCGGCTTGACCACATAGGGCGGCTTCATCGGGTGCTTGTTCTGGATGGCGAAGCGATTGGCCACCTTCGATTCCGCTACCGGAATGCCGGCCGCCTTGGCGACCTTCTTGGCCTGTTCCTTGTTCATCGCGAGCGCCGAGGCAAGCACGCCGGAATGGGTGTACGGAATGGCCAGATACTCGAGGATGCCCTGGATGGTGCCGTCCTCGCCGAAGGGGCCGTGCAGCGCGTTGAAGACGACGTCGGGCTTGAGCTCGACGAGCACCGAGCTGATGTCGCGCGAGACGTCGACCCGGGTGACCTGGTAGCCCTCCCCCTCGAGTGTATCGGCGCAGGCTTTGCCCGACGACAGGGACACGGGCCGCTCGGACGAGAATCCCCCCAGAAGGACGGCCACGTGCTTGCTTGTCATTCCCCGTCATTTCCTCTCACAGCAGGCCTGCACCATCGTGCATGGCCCGAAAAGCATCGCGCGCACTCAAATACGCCGAGCAGCTTTGCTCCCGTGTTTCCGCAACATTGAGTCCGAGTCTCCCGGCAGGTTGCCCCCCAGACGGAAACGCGAGTAACGCGTCGAAACGACTCAAATCAGGAAACGCTTCAGGGCAGAGAATCAGAGAGTTGATTCGCTGGCAAGTGCTTACGATTCCGATGGATTCACTTTCCGCAAAAACGGCAGCAAAATGTGAATTCATGAGGTCCGGAGGCAACGGTCTTCGGCTTGCGCTAAAGCAGCTGCCCGAGAAATTCCTGGACGGCATGGCCCGGCCGAAAATTGCCGATGCGCTTGATCTCCCACTGCAGCCGGATGCCCGATCTTTCGAGCACGCGCGCACGCACCGTCTCACCGAGATATTCAAGCTCGTAGCCTGTGGCGGTCCCGGTGTTGATCATGAAGTTGCAATGCATCGGCGACATCTGTGCCCCGCCGACCATCAGGCCGCGGCAGCCGGCCTTGTCGATTTCCTTCCAGGCCGAGGTGCCCTCGGGATTCTTGAAGGTCGAGCCACCGGTCTTTTCGCGGATCGGCTGCACGGTCTCGCGATGGTTCTGGACAGCATCCATCGCGGCCTTGATCGCCGCCTTGTCCTCCGGAACGCCTTCGAACAGCGCCGACGTGAAGATCAGCCCGGACGGCGCAGCTGAATGGCGATAGGCATAGCCCATGTCGGCGTTGCTCAGCACATGCACATTGCCCTTGCGGTCGAGCGCCCGCACCTCGACCACGCGCTCGCGCGTCTCGACACCGTTGGCGCCGGCGTTCATCCTCAGCGCTCCGCCGATGGCGCCGGGAATGCCGTGGTAGAAATGAAAGCCGCCGATGCCGGCCTCGTAGGCAACGGCCGCAACGCGCTTGTCGGGTGTCGCGGCCCCCGCCTTGATCGTGGTCGGCGCTATCACTTCGGTCTCGCCAAAGCCTTTGGCCGAAAGCCGGATGACGAAGCCCGCAATGCCGCCGTCACGGACAAGCAGGTTTGAGCCGACGCCGACGATGGTCAGCGGTATTTCCTCGGGCACCGCCTTCAGGAACGCGGCAAGATCGTCCTCGTCGGCCGGCTGGAACAATGCCTCCGCGAGCCCGCCGGCTCGAAACCAGGTGATCTTGTCCATCTCGGCATTGGGCGTGATGCGGCCGCGCAGTCCGGCAAACCGGTCGCCAAGCTTGTCGATCAACGCCTGGCCGCGCATCATGAGATAGTCCCGCCGAGTTCTTTGGGCAGCGCATAGGCCCATTGGGTGATGTTGCCAGCGCCGAGGAAGACGACGAAATCGCCCGGCTTCGCCACCTCGCGCACGATCGGCGCAATCGCCGCCGGACCTTCGATGTAGCGTGCGTCGCGATGGCCGCCGGAGCGGATGCGCGACACCAGTGCGTCGGACGTAACGCCGTCGATCGGTTCCTCGCCGGCCGCATAGACGGGCGCCACCATTACCGTATCGGCGTCGTTGAAGCAGACGGAAAACTCGTCGAACAGATCGCGCAGCCGAGTGAAGCGATGCGGTTGGGTAACGGCGATGATGCGGCCCTTGGTGGCGCTGCGCGCCGCCTTCAGTACCGCCGTGATCTCGACCGGATGATGACCGTAATCGTCGAACACATCGACACCGTTCCACGAACCGGTATGGGTGAAGCGCCGCTTGACGCCGGCGAAGGACGACAGGCCCTTCTTGATCGCCTCGGCCGAAAGGCCGAGCTCATGCGCGACGGCAATCGCCGCCGTCGCATTGGAAACGTTGTGGCGTCCGGGCATCGGCAGCCGCAGACCGGCAATCGTTATCTGGCCGTGCGTCTTGCGGTCGCGGATCACCACGTCGAATTCCGAGGTTGGGCCGTCCATGCGGTGATTGGTGAAGCGCACGTCGGCCTGCGCATTTTCGCCATAGGTGATGACGCGCCGGTCCTCGATGCGGCCGACCAGCGCCTGCACCTCGGGATGGTCGGTGCACATCACGCCGAAGCCGTAGAACGGCACATTCTCGACGAACTGGCGAAACGCCTCGCGCACTTTATCGAAGGAGCCGTAATGGTCGAGGTGCTCGGGGTCGATATTGGTGACGACGGCAATCTCGGCCGGCAGCTTGAGGAAGGTGCCGTCGCTCTCGTCGGCCTCGACCACCATCCATTCGCCGTCGCCCATGCGGGCGTTGGTGCCATAGGCATTGATGATGCCGCCATTGATCACCGTCGGGTCGAGCCCGCCGGCATCGAGTAGCGTCGCCACCATCGAAGTCGTCGTTGTCTTGCCGTGCGTGCCGCCGATCGCGACCGCCTGCCGGAAGCGCATCAGCTCGGCTAGCATTTCGGCGCGCCGCACGATCGGCAGCAACTTCTCTCTCGCCGCCTTCAGCTCCGGGTTGGATTTCTTGATTGCGGTGGAGACGACGACCACTTCGGCCTCGCCGAGGTTCTCGGCCTGGTGGCCGACGAAGCATTCGATGCCCTTGTCGCGCAGCCGCTGCACATTGGCGCTGTCGGCCTGATCGGATCCCTGCACCTTGTAGCCGAGATTGTGCAGCACCTCGGCGATGCCGCTCATGCCGATGCCGCCAATGCCGATGAAATGCACGAGGCCGATCGTCTGTGGCATCTTCATCAATGCGTCTCCTTCCTGAATTCCGAAACGGATTTCCTGGACGCAATAGCCTCTGTCAGATCGGCGAGCAACCGCGCGGCATCCGGTTTACCGGACGATTTCGCCGCCGCAGCCATTGTCGCCGCCCTGCCTGGATCATCCATTAGCCCGCCGACAAGCGCAGCGATCCGCTCCGCCGAAAGCGTGGATTGCGGATGCACCTCGGCGCCACCCGCTGCGGCAAGGGCGGCCGCATTCGCCGCCTGGTCGTGGTCGAGCGCGTGCGGATAAGGCACCAGCAGCGCCGGCCTGCCGATCACCGCGATTTCCGATACGGTCGACGCGCCGGAGCGCGACATCACCAGATGCGCCGCCGCGAGCCGCGCCGCCATGTCGGTGAAGAAGGGCGACACCTCGGCCTCGATGCCAAGCGCGGCATAGGCGGCTTCCACCCGCGCCACATCGTCGGCGCGGGCCTGCTGCGTGATCGCCAGTCGCCTACGCTGTGCATCGGAAAACCGGGCGATCGCCGCCGGCACCGCATCGGAAAAGAACTGCGCGCCCTGGCTGCCGCCAAACACCAGAAACCGGAACGGCTCTTCGCCGGCCGATGCAGCATAGGGTGTATTCGCTGCTTCCAACACTTGCGGCCTGACCGGATTGCCGGTGGTCACCGTCTTGGCGCCAGTGGCACTGATGTCTTCCGGCAGGAACCCGCCGGCAACGGCGTCGACGCGGCCGGCGAGCGCCCGATTGGCGCGGCCCATCACCGCATTCTGCTCGTGGATCAGCGTCGGCACCTTGCGCCGGGTCGCCGCGTAAAGCGGCGGCAGTGTCGGATAGCCGCCGAAGCCGACCACGATGGCGGGCTTGATGCTGGCGATGACGGCCGACGCCTGCCGCACCCCGCGCCAGATTTTCCAAAACGCGGCGAGCATGGCAAAAGGATTCTTCGAGCCCATCGTCGCCGACTGGATCGGATGGATGGCGGTCGCCGGGAACTGCCCGGCAAAGCGCTCGGCGCGGTCGTCGGTGGCCAGATGTACCGCCCAGCCGCGCGCCTTGAGCTCATGTGCCAGCGCCTCGGCCGGGAACAGATGTCCGCCCGTTCCGCCAGCAGCTAGAAGGATGACCCCCTTCGCCATCTCACTCCGCCGGCATCGCACGCGGCGACGGCATGAAGCCCAGCTGCTTGCGCTTTTCCGGGCGCTTGCGCGTCAGCGCCAGCACCATGCCCATCGAGATGGCGATCGCGATCTGGGAGGAACCGCCATAGGAGATGAACGGCAGCGTCATGCCCTTGGCCGGCATCAGTTGCAGATTGACGGCCATGTTGATGACCGACTGCAGGCCGAAGACGGTGACCAGGCCGCCAACCGCGTAGCGCGTGAAATCGTCCTGCTCCTTGAGTGCCGTGTTGAGGCCGCGCAGCACGATGAAGCCGAAGATGGACATGATGAAGAAACACATGATCAGCCCGAATTCCTCGCCAGCGACCGAGAAGACGAAATCGGCATGGCTGTCGGGGATGACCCGCTTGACGGTGCCCTCGCCCGGCCCGACGCCGAACCAGCCGCCATTGATCAGCGCCTCGCGGCCCATGTCGACCTGGAACGTGTCGCCCTCGCCGGTCATGAAGCGGTCGATGCGGCCGGCAACGTGCGGGAACACCGCATAGGCGGCGAACACGCCGCCGACGCCGGCAGCACCCAGCGCGACGATCCACAGCCACGGCAGCCCGGCCATGAAGAACATCACCCCCCAGGTGCCGAGCACCAGCATGGTCTGCCCCAGGTCAGGCTGCGCCACTAGCAGCGAGATGACCAGCGCAAGCAGCAACATGGCGAACAGATTGCCCGGAATGTCGGGCTGGCGCTTGTGCTCGGCGAACAGCCAGGCGCAGATGATGACGAAGCCCGGTTTCAGGAACTCGGACGGCTGTATCGACAGGCCGGCAAGCGATACCCAGCGCCGCGCGCCTTTCACCTCGACGCCGATATAGAGCACCGCCACCATCAAAAACAGCGTGATGCACAGCATGACCAGCGCCATGCGCCGGATCTGCCTGGATTCAAGGAACGAGACGGCAAGCATCACTCCAAGTGCCGGAATGGTGAAGATGATCTGGCGTGTGGCGAAGTGGAAACTGTCTAGTCCGATGCGTTCGGCCACCGCCGGGCTTGCGGCGAAGGACAAAACGATGCCGAGGCCCATCAGCGACAGGAACGCCGCCAGGAACCAGCGATCGATCGTCCACCACCAGGTCGCCACGGGGCTTTTGTCGAGACGGCTTTGCATTATCGTGTCCCTCCGATGGGCTTCACGCCATCAATGGCGGTTGCGGCTTGCCTGAACACCTCACCGCGGACTTCGAAATTCTTGAACTGGTCGAAACTGGCGCAGGCCGGCGACAGCAGCACCACCGCCTCGCCGCTACTATCCTTGGCCGCATCGCGGGCGGCGTGTTCGACCGCCGCAGCCAACGTGCCTGATATCTCGTAGGGCACCGCTTCGCCCAGCGTCGCCGAAAAGGCCGGTGCGGCTTCGCCGATCAGATAGGCCTTGGCGATACGCGGGAAGAAGCCGCGCAACGGCTCGATGCCACCCTCTTTCGGCAGACCTCCGGCAATCCAGTAGATACGCGCAAAGCTCGACAGCGCCGGTGCCGCGGCATCGGCATTGGTCGCCTTGGAATCGTTGACGAACAGCACATGCCCTTTGCGGCCGACCTGCTCCATGCGGTGCGCCAGCCCCGGGAAACTCTCCAGTCCGGATTGGATCTCGCCGAGCTCGAGCCCGACCTTGAGGCAGGCGGCGGCGGCGGCCAGCGCATTCTGCGCGTTGTGCTGGCCGCGCAACGAGCCGATGCCTTCGAGAAAGGCGACCCGGCTGTAGCGGCCGTGCACGGCTTCCATCAGGTTGGTGCCTTCGGCGAAATAGCCGTCGGTCAGCGGCAGGCGCTTGGAGATGCGAATGATCTGCCGGCCCGCTCGCTCCAGCCGGTCGGCGATCTGGGCGCACCAGGAATCGTCGACACCGATGATTGCCGTCTCGCTGCCGGCCACCAGCCGCTCCTTGATCGAGGCGTAGTGTTGCATCGTGCCATGGCGATCGAGATGGTCCGGCGTCAGGTTGAGCAGGATGCCGGCCGTCGGATTGATCGAAGGGGCAAGATCGATCTGATAGGACGAGCACTCAACCACATAGTGCCGCTCGGGCTGCGGCGGATCGAGCGTCATCACCGCGCGGCCGATATTGCCGCCCATCTGCGTGTCGCGCCCGGCCGATTTGAGGATGTGCGCCGTCAATGCCGTGGTCGTCGACTTGCCGTTGGTGCCGGTGATGGCGATGAAGGCTGCTGCCGGCGCCCGCGCCGTCCGCTCGCGGCAGAAAAGCTCGATATCGCCGATGATCTCCACGCCTGAGCCCCGCGCGAGCTCGACGGTCCAGTGTGGCTTGGGATGCGTCAGCGGCACGCCGGGCGACAGCACGAAGGCGGAAAACCTCGCCCAGTCCGCGCCGCGCAGGTCTGCGGTGGCGATGCCGACCGCGCCGGCCTTGGCAACGCTGTCGGGATTGTCGTCCCAGGCGAGGACGTCCGCGCCGCCCTCGATCAGCGCGCGCGCCGTGGCAATCCCCGAGCCGCCGAGCCCGAAGAGCGAAACGCGCTTGCCTGAAAAGGATGCGGCGGGGATCAAGCGGCCTCCTATCTGAGCTTCAGGGTCGACAGCCCGACCAGCGCCAGAATGACGGCGATAATCCAGAAGCGGATCACCACCTGGCTTTCGGTCCAGCCGAGCTTTTCGAAATGATGGTGGATCGGCGCCATCAGAAAGACGCGCTTGCCGGTCATCTTGAAATAGCCGACCTGGATGATGACCGAGAATATCTCGACGACGAACAGGCCGCCGACGATGACCAGCACGATCTCGTGCTTGGTCGCCACCGCGACCGTGCCGATCAGCCCACCCAGCGCCAGCGAGCCGGTATCGCCCATGAAGATTGCCGCCGGCGGCGCATTGAACCACAGGAAACCGAGACCGGCACCGATCACCGCTCCGAGGACCACGGCAAGCTCACCGGTGCCGGGAACGAAATGGATCTGCAGATATTCAGCGAACACGGCATTGCCGGAGAGATAGGCGATGACGCCGAAGGACGCCGCCGCGATCATGATCGGCACGATCGCCAGCCCGTCGAGGCCGTCGGTCAGGTTCACCGCATTGCCGGCGCCGACGATGACGAAGCACGAGAACGGGATGAAAAACCAGCCGAGATTGACGAGAAACTCCTTGGCGAAAGGGAATGTCAACGATGACGAGAACGGCACCTGGCCGTTATGCATGATCACCCAGGCGGCGATGCCGGCAATGACGAATTCGAGCCCGAGCCGCGCCTTGCCGGAAAAGCCGAGATGCGATTGCTTCGTCACCTTGAGATAATCGTCGTAGAAGCCGATCGAGCCGAACCCCAGCGTCACCAGCAGCACCACCCAGACGTAGATGCTCGACAGGTTCGCCCACAGCAGCGACGAACCGACGATGCCGGACAGGATCATCAGTCCGCCCATTGTCGGCGTTCCCGCCTTCTTGAAATGCGTCTGCGGCCCGTCGGCGCGGATCGGCTGGCCCTTGCCTTGCCGCAGCCTCAGCGAATTGATGATGGTCGGTCCGAAGATGAACACGATCAGCGCCGCTGTGATCAGCGCTCCGCCGGTGCGGAAAGTTATGTAGCGGAAGACGTTGAAGACCGAGATCTTGTCCGCAAATTCGACGAGCAGTGTTAGCATGCGCTTGCGTCCCCCGGACCGATCCTAGGTCTGTCTGCTGGTTGTGGCTTCCGCCGGAAACTTGCCGAGCAACGCCTCGACCAGCTTTGAAAAGCCTATGCCCTTCGACGATTTGATCATGACCACGTCGCCGGGCTTCAATTCCGACAGAAGCACCGGTTTCAGATCTTCCGCGCCGGCGCGGTATTCCGTCTTGATCTCGCCCGGCAGCACGTCGGCCAGCGCCCGCATTTCCGGGCCGCCGAGGAAAACCGTGCGCGTATCGGTGCCGACGATCAGGTCGGCAAGCGCGGCATGCAATTTCGCCGAATGGCTGCCGAGCTCGAGCATGTCGCCAAGCACGGCAATGCGCCTGCCCTCGCCCGACACCGGTGTGGTGTTGAGCAGTGCCATTGCAGCGGTCATCGACGCCGGATTGGCGTTGTAGCTCTCGTCGATCAGTGTGATCGGCCCCTTGGGATGGCGCAACACATAGCGTTTGCCGCGTCCGCGTTCGGGCGAAAGATCGGCCAGCGCCTGCGCAACCCTGGTGACGTCGGCGCCGACCAGATGCGCGGCACCCAGCACGGCCAGCACATTCTGCACCATATGGCGGCCCGGCGCGCCGATCCTGGCGACAATCTCGTGTCCGCCAATCTTGGCGGCTATCACGGAGTGATCGGCATTGAGCTCGCATTTGATCAGTTTGAAGGTCGCCCGTGCATTCTCGCCGAACCCGTAGACATGCTCGACGCCCGCTTCTTTCGCCATCTTCTCCAGCAGCTTCCAGCGCTGGTCGTCGCGGTTGAGAAGGGCGGCGCCACCGGGCTCCAGTCCCTCGAAAACCTCTGCCTTGGCCTTGGCGATCTCGTCCAGGTTGCGGAAGAAGCCGAGATGAGCGGCCGCGATCAGCGTAATGATGGCGACATGCGGCCGGACCATTTTGACGAGGGGCCGGATCTCGTCCGGATGGTTCATGCCGATCTCGAAGACGGCATAGTCGCAATCCTGCGGCATGCGCGCCAGTGTCAGCGGCACGCCCCAATGATTGTTGAACGACTGAGCCGATGCATGCACCGTACCGACCGCGGACAGAGCGTGGCGCAGTGCTTCCTTGGTGGTGGTTTTGCCCGCCGAACCGGTCACGGCAATCACCCTCGCCTTCGAGCGTGCGCGCGCCGCAACGCCGAGCTTTTCCAGCGCGACGAGCACGTCCTCCACGACGATCATCGGTGCCGTCAGCCGCCCCAGCGACGGCAGCTTGCCCTCGGCGACGACAAGCACGCCGGCGCCCGCCTTGATGGCGGCGGTGACGAAATCATGGCCGTCCATCACCTCGCCCTTGATGGCGAAGAAGGCGTCTCCCGGCTGCAGGCTGCGGCTGTCGATGGAAATGCCGGCGATGCCTTCAGGCATCGGACCGAGCGGCCGGCCATCCATGGCGGCAACCAGCGCCTCGGAGGTCCACAGATAGCTCACGCCGCTTGCTCCCTGAGCGCCGAGCGAACTTCCTCATGATCGGAAAAATGCAGCGTCTCAGTGCCGATGGTCTGGCCTTCCTCATGGCCCTTGCCGGCCACGATCAGCGTGTCGCCAGCGTGAAGCATCCCGACTGCCTCGTGGATGGCCTTGCGCCGGTCGCCGATCTCGATGGCGCCAGGTGCGGCCTCCAGGATCGCGGCGCGGATCGTCTCGGGAACTTCCGAGCGGGGATTGTCGTCGGTGACGATGACGACATCGGCCAGCCTTGTGGCGATCTCGCCCATGATCGGCCGCTTGCCCCGGTCACGGTCGCCGCCGCAACCGAATACGACGATGACGCGGCCGGTGGTAAAGGGACGCACCGAAGCCAGCACGTTTTCCAGCGCGTCCGGCTTGTGCGCGTAGTCGACATAGACCGGTGCGCCATTGGCGGCCGTCCCAACGAGGTCGAGCCGCCCCGGCGCACCCTTCAATTTCTCTAGCGCCATCAACGCCTTGGCAACGGATGTTCCAGTCGAAATGGCGAGGCCCGCCGACACCAGCGCATTGGCGATCTGGAAGTCGCCCGCCAACGGCAGGTCGACTTCATGGAGAACGCCGTCAACTTCGACCTCGGCGCGTTGGCGGTGGCGCTCGTGCTCGACCCGCTTCAGCCGCAGGAAATCGCCGTGGCGGCCGACCGTCAGCACGTTCAGTCCCGCTGCCCGCGCCGCCTTGATTGTCGGCTCCGACCACGGGTCGTCGGCAAAGATGACGGCCGGCGCGCCCTTCGGCAGCAGCGCATCGAACAGACGCAATTTGGCGCGATGATAGTCCTCGACCGTCGGATGATAGTCCATATGGTCGCGGCCGAGATTGGTGAAGCCGCCGGCCGCAAGCCTGACGCCATCGAGCCGGCGCTGGTCGAGGCCATGGCTGGACGCTTCCATCGAGGCGTGGGTGACGCCGGCCTCCGCCAACTCCTTGAGCAGCCTGTGCAGTGCCACCGGATCCGGCGTGGTCAGCGAGCCATATTCATTGCGGCCCGGCGCCACCACGCCGGTCGTGCCGATCGAAGCGGCGACCAAACCCGCCTGCTCCCATATCTGTCGGGTGAATGCGGCGACGGAGGTCTTGCCGCTGGTGCCGGTCACCGCGACCATGGTTTGCGGTTGCTTGCCGAAAATACGGGCAGCACTCAGCGCCAGCGCAAGGCGCGGATCGTCTACGACAAGAACCGGAACTGGCAGCCCGGCGACCGCACTGCCCTTGCCGACAACAATCGCGGCAGCGCCGCGGCTCGCGGCATCGGCGGCATAGGCTGCGCCATCCGCCTTGGAGCCGGTGAGCGCGAAAAAGACAACACCCGGTGTTACCTGGCGGGAGTCCGACGAAATCCCTGTAACCTCCATGTCGAAGGAAGCTGTCCCCTCGACAGGCAGGATACCGGCTAGATTTTTCAGCTTCATCGAACCCCGTTCATCGCAACAAAATAGCGCGCAGTTGCCGGCGCGCCCCAAGAATCACTGATAGGAAACCAGCGTTGCACCATTTTCATGGCTGAAATCTGGCTTCACGCCAAGCATGGAAGCCGCACGTCGGATGATGTTTGCAGCCATGATGCCCGCATTCGAGGCAGCCGTGGCACCCATGCCGGGCTTTTCCGGCTTCGGTTCGTCGGCGATCGTAAGCACTATGTATTGCGGATCGTCCATTGGGAAAGCCGCAACGAAAGCGTTGAAATTCTTTTCCTTCGAGTAGCGGCCGTTGACGACCTTCTCCGCCGTTCCCGTCTTGCCGCCCACCCGGTATCCTGGCACCCGGGCATTGCGGCCGGATCCCTTTTCGGCATTGAGGGCATAGAGATAGCGCATGCCCTCGACGGTCTTGTCGCTGACCACTTTCTTGGCCACCGCCATCGCCTGCTCCTGGGTGCGCGGCAGGAAGGTCGGGTCCATCAGATAGCCGCCATTCATCAGCGCGGCGCAGCCGACCGCCGTCTGCAGCGGGGTCGTCGACACGCCGTGGCCGAAGGCGATGGTAATCGAATTGACCTGCTTCCAGACCTTGGGCTCGGTCGGCCGGGCGACTTCCGGCAGTTCGGTCTGCATCTTCTCGAGGATTCCCAGGCGATGCAGGAATTCGCGGTGTCCGTCGATGCCAACCGCTTCGGCTTCCTTGGCAGAGCCGATATTGGATGAGTAGATGAACACTTCCGGCACCGACAGCACCCGGCCCTTGCCATGGAAATCATGGATGGTCTGATGGCCGATCCTGATCGGGCGCGATGCGTCGAAGCGGCTTTGCAGCGTTATCTTGCCGGAATCGAGCGCCATGGCGGTGGTGAAGCTCTTGAAGGTCGACCCCATTTCGTACAGGCCGGCGGACATACGGTTGAGCCGGTCCTTGTCCTGCGCGTTATAGGGGTTGTTCGGATCGAAATCTGGAACCGACGCCATCGCCAGCACCTCACCGGTCTTGACGTTGAGCACGACGGCACCCGCCGCGATCGCATGGTACTTTTCCATGCCGGTGGCGACCTCGTCACGTACGATATGCTGGACGCGCAGATCGATCGAGAGCTGGACCGGCTTCAAATCCTTGGCCACCGCCAGGCCCGACGCCTGAAGATCGCTCAAGCCCTGTTCGTCGATGTATTTCTCCATGCCGGAGATGCCCTGATTGTCGATGTTGGTGAGGCCGACAATGTAGGACGAGGTTTCGCCGGCCGGATAGAACCGGCGCTTTTCGGTGCGGAAGCCGAAGCCGGGGATGCCGAGCTGCATGATATCGGCCTGCTGCTTCGGCGTCAGTTGCCGCTGCAGCCAGACGAAGCCGGCGCCGCTCTTCAGCTTGTTGTATGTCTGCTCGTAGTCGATCTCGGGAAGCACCGTCGACAGCTTTTCGATCGCCTCGTCGGCATCGACGATGCGGCGCGGTTCGGCAAACAGCGACGCCGTCTTGATGTCGGTCGCCAGCACTTCGCCGTTACGGTCGACGATGTCGGGCCGCGATGCCGTCACCCGGCTCTGCGGCCCGCCCGACAGGTCGGGGTTCTGGAAACCCAGATAGACCAGCCGCCCGGCAATGGTCGAATAGATACCGAAGAACACCGCCATCGTCATGACAATGCGGGTCCTGCCCTTGCCACCGGTTGCCTTGCGGGCACCTTCGACCACGATCGATCCGCCCGCGCCGGGCTTCGAACCGCGCTTCAGCAGCCTGCCAACCTGTGGAAATCTGGCGGCCATTGGAAATCCGGTGATCATTGGACGATGCCTCCGGTCACCACCGGATCCTTGCCGCCAATATCAGCCATGCCGCCCAGCCGCTGCGATGAAAGGTCCTCGATGTTGACGGGTTTGGCCGGCAGATCGTCCAGCCCGACGATCTGGCGCGCATTGACCGGCTCGAGTCCGAGTTGCGATTTGTAGATTTCGGTGAGCTTCTGCAGGCGCGACGGCTGGGTAAGCAGGCTCCAGTCCGCCTTGAGCAGGTCGATCGTGTCCTCTTCATAACGGATCTGCGCCTGGATCTTGTGCACTGCCGCCAGTTGCTCCTCGGCCTCGCGCTTGGTCTTGTAGGTCAAGGCAGCCGCCGAAACCATGACGGCGATCAGGACTATGTCGCTGGTACGAAACACGTGTTCACCTCTCTCCCGGTCGATCGGCACCGGGAAGCTTTGGGCCAGGCAGTTTTGGCAGGCCGAAAATCGAAAAATCACCAGCGCGCGCCGGCGCCTCTGTACGGATCGCAGCGCGCAGCCTTGCCGAGCGCGCCCGCGGATTGGCCGAAATCTCGGCATCGCCAGGCGTCACGCCGCTGCCCTTCTTGGTGAAGGTGGCGGTGCGCGCCTGCGCCTCGGGCAGGTGCCGCGATCCGGTCGCTGAATCAGCTCTGTCGGCGATGAAGCGCTTGACCATGCGGTCCTCCAACGAATGGAAGGTCACCACGGCAAGCCGCCCGCCCGGTTTCAGCACGCGCTCGGCGGCAAACAGCGCCTTTGCCAGTTCGCCGAGCTCGTCGTTGACGAAGATGCGCAGCGCCTGGAAAACCCGGGTGGCTGGATGGATCTTGTCTTTCGGCGCGCGGCCGATATGCGTCTCGATGGCATCGGCAAGGTCGAGCGTGCGCTCAAAGGGGCGTTTTTCGCGACGGCTCTCGATCATACGGGCGATGCGCCCAGCATGGCGTTCTTCGCCGAGAAAACCGAAGATGCGGGCAAGATCGCCCACCTTGAAAGTGTTGACGACGTCGGCGGCGCTCAGGCCCGCCTGCGCCATGCGCATGTCGAGCGGTCCATCGGCGCGGAATGAAAAGCCGCGCTCCGGCTGGTCGATCTGCATGGAGGAGATGCCGATGTCGAGCACGACGCCATCGGCACTTTCAACCTGCTCGTCGAGCGTTGAGAACGGTGCCTGGACAAGCCTGAGCCTGCCGCCGGACTGCTGTTCAAGGGTCCGCCCCGCCGCGATCGCATCCGGATCGCGGTCGATGGCGACGACCGAGGCTCCGCTTGCCAGAATGGCCTTCGTGTAGCCGCCAGCACCGAACGTGCCGTCGACGATCACCTCGCCTTTTGTCGGCGCCAGCGCCTCCAGAACTTCGGCAAGGAGGACCGGAATGTGGCGGGCTGGTCCGCCAGCGGCATGAACTTCATCGCCGTCGCCCGCCATCATTCCGGCCGCTCCCCGGCCTTCGTCCCCTGCCGAAGCTGCAAAAGCCGGGCGCGTGCCTCCGTCCCATAGGCACTGAGCCGTCCGGGCTCCCAGATCTGAAAGAAATTGCCGCGGCCAACGAAGGCCACTTCCGCTGAAATGCCGGTATGCTCGCGAATGAAATCGCTCATCGTGATACGGCCGTCCTGGTCGAGCTTCAGAAACGTTCCATCGCCATGGCAGAAGAACGACATGTCGTCCGCCGTCTGCAGGAACGGGTCTTCCTGGGCGATGCGCTGCTCGTAGCGATCGAGCAGGTCGAGCCCACCGACATCCATCGCCGGGCGATCCAGGCAGCGTAGCGCATAAAGTTCCGAATAGCCGCGTTTCTGCACAACGGCACGGAAATGCGCCGGCACGGACACCCGTCCCTTCGCATCGATCCTGTTCACCGCGCTCGACAGAAACCGGTCCATTACGCGTTACGACCGCTTGCGCCGCCGCACCCCTCTGCATCTTCCTGTCCGCGCCGCCCCAGCCCGGTCGGCGTCCAAAACCCACTTCGTTATGACGGGCGAACGCAGGCAAACGCGCAGCCGCCGCGGCTGCCCGATTGGCGTACGCTTCACCCTGACACGGAACGAAGGCTTGAGTATCGGAATGGGATATCATGGGGTGTTATGGGCGTCAACGGGAACAGTCTTCAAAACGCGCCTGCCACGACTGGGGAGAGCAGCTTTGACGGCACTCCCGTCTTTATCGTCTATTAAGCCTAACGAAGCGTTTAGAGCCGTGTGGCCCAACCGGAGCCGACTTGCTGCGGATCGCTGCCGCGCATAGCCTCGGCATCTCCTTTTCCGGTCAGTAACGAGGTTTGAAATCATGTCCGAAACAGCCAAGTCACGCGCCGCAGCACTTCCCCATCTGCGCCGCGGCGGGCTGGCCAAGGGCGAGCCGATCCCCTTGCCCCTGACCATGGCCGCCATCTTTCATGCGCCCGGCGACGCCACCGGCTTCGATCAATATGGCCGCTTCAGCAATCCGACCTGGGATGCGGTCGAGCACATGCTGGCGCATTTGGAAGACGCCCCATGCGTCGCCTTTCCCTCGGGGATGGCTGCCATCTCGGCGGTATTTTTCGGCCTGCTCAAAGCCGGCGACCGTATCCTGCTGCCGTCCGACGGCTATCACACCACGAGAGCGCTGGCAGAGCGCTTCCTGAAGTCCTTCGGCGTCGCTTATGATGTCCGGCCGACATCGAGCTTCCTCGACGGCGGCTTCGACGGCTATCGGCTTGCCTTCGTCGAAACGCCCGCCAACCCAGGGCTGGATATATGCGACATCGCAGCCGTCGCCGGAGCTGTGCACAAAGCGGGTGCGGTGCTTGTGGTCGACAACACGACGATGACGCCTTTCGGCCAGCGCCCGCTCGATCTCGGCGCCGATATCGTCATTGCCGCCGACACCAAGGCGCCAAACGGCCATTCCGATGTGCTATTCGGCCATGTCGCCAGCCGCGACGCGGACATCATCTCGAGGGTGACGGACTGGCGCGAGACGTCGGGCGCCATCCCCGGGCCGTTCGAGGCATGGCTGGTGCATCGCGGCCTCGAAACGCTGGACGTGCGCTTCGACCGCATGTGCGCTTCCGCCGAAATGATAGCGCGACGGCTGAAAAACCATCGCGCGATCAGCGGCTTGCGCTTTCCGGGACTGGAGAGCGACCCATCGCACAATCTTGCCCGCGCCCAGATGGAGCGCTTCGGATTTCTCATTTCGTTCGTGCTCGCCTCGGAGGACAAGGCCGAGGATTTCATCAACAGCTGCGCGTTGATGCAGGCAGCGACATCGTTCGGCGGCGTACACACGTCGGCCGAACGGCGATCAAAAAGGGGAGATGCCGTTCCGCCCGGCTTCGTTCGCCTGTCGGTCGGCTGCGAGCCGGTGGAAGAGCTTTGGCAGGCGATCGAGACGTCGCTAGACCGCATCGGCACCTGAGCAGCGCGACTACGAATTCAGATCGCCGGCGTCGATCTTGCGCCGGCCGTGGAGAACGCGAACGATTTCGATCGCCTCTTCGCGGACACGATACAAAGTGAGGTATTCGCCGACGATCAGGTGACGGATGCCGGGCGCAATGTCTTCGCGCGGTGCACCTGAGAAGGGATGCAGGGTCAGCAAATCCACCGCCTTTGCAAGAGATCCACGAGGCGAACCGCCGCATTTGGATTCTGTTCGGCAATGTAGTCGACGATGGCTTCGAGGTCGATCAATGCCTGAGGAAGCAGGCGATATTTCACTCCTCAAGGCCTTTGGCCTCGGCCATTTTCAGATATTTGGCGCGCAGCCGTTCCATGATTGGCGGCCCGTCCAGCGCCGGTCCGCTGTCGATCCCCTCCTGCGCCATCTTGCGCAATTCCTCGACCGTGTAGCCGAGCAGGTCGCGCCTGTCCTTCCATTGCCTCAGTGCGTCGCGGATCACCTCGCTCGCCGAGGCATATTCGCCGGCGGCGACCACGTCGTCGACTGCCGCGGCCAACTCCGGCGACAGCGTGATGCTGCGTTTATCGACCTGTCCCATGACGCGCTCCTGAATATCGTCATCAACTGGTACGATTTAATCGCACCATTTTCAAGGAATGTCGCGCTCGATTGCGGGTCGAAAAGTGAATCAACGGCTGCGCCCGAAGACGTAACCTGCTGATATCAGGAGATTTCCTTTTATCGGGGAAACTGCCAGCTGGCCTGTAAGCCGGGTTCTGTATGGCCCTCGCCCCTTACGGGGCGAGAACGTGGCGGCCATTCATCTTGGGCGCATGTTGCCATGCGCCTCACGCAACCTACCCGGACGGTGAGCCGGAAACAGCCCTCGAGGGTTTCCCCTCGCACCGCCCCTATTCGGTCTTGCTCCCGGTGGGGTTTACCGTGCCGCTCCTGTTGCCAGTCGCGCGGTGGGCTCTTACCCCACCCTTTCACCCTTGCCACGATTAGATCGTGGCGGTTTGCTTTCTGTGGCACTTTCCCTGGGGTCGCCCCCGCCGGCCATTAACCGGCACCGTGTCTCCATGGAGCCCGGACTTTCCTCACCCGCAGCCTTTCGGCTTCGCGGGTGCGGCCGCCCGGCCAGCTGGCAAGGCGTATAAAGGGGTTCAGGCCCGAAAACGCAAACGAAAAAGCAAGTTATCGCTTGTCAGGCGGGCGCTCCAAGTGCTGCCAGTTGCACCTTGACCTTGCCGCAATAGGCTGCGGACACCGGGTTCATCCGTGTGGCGCCGTGGCCGGCATTGTATTTCAGGATCGTGCCGCAGGTCGTGCCGCCGCCGAGATCCCGCGCCATGGCAAGGTACTTCATGCCGTATTTGATGTTGGTATCGGGATCGTAGAGACCCTGAACCGAACCGCTATAGCCCATCATTCTTGCCGTCGCCGGCTTGATCTGCATCAGGCCGATCTCGCCGGCGCTGCCGACCTGGTTCGGCTGGTAGTTGCTCTCGATCTTGATGACGGCATTGGCGAGCGATACCGGCACGCCGTAGCTGGCGGCATATCGCGCAATGATCGCCGAATACTGTCCGCTGCCGCCGACAACCGCCGCCTGGGGCGCTGGCCTGCTCTTCGGAGCGACTGACGCTGTTGCCATACGGTCGATGCGTTTGCGATTACGCTTCACATGCTGTTTGGAGATTGTCTTTCTCGCAGCGGTTGGCCTTTTCGCGGAGACTGGCTTTTTCGTTCTTACCGCGGCCGCTTTTTCCACTTTTGCGGTGGTGGTCTTCTCTACTTTTGCACCACCTTTCGGCATGGCGGTTTTGCCGGCTGCGGCACTGAAGCCTTGATCGACCCGCTGGCTCAGCGGCGCGCTGTTCGCCGCGCTGAAGGCAAAAGTCATTACGCCGGCAGCAATGGCTGCCGTTAAAACGGTCAATTTCTGCATGTGATCCTGTTCTGTTTGATCTGCACAAAGAACTTCGCGCAGATACCCTCAATCAACATCGGAACATCTGGGGGATAGAGATCCGACAATCTGTACGGATCGCCTTTGACGACGGAATTGGCGCCAAAGAAGGCGGCGCAAGTCACTTTAGGTAACAGATTGTAACTTTTAATCTGGGAAAAGATTATTTGAGAGAGGCTATCCTTGCGGAAGCGAGCAGCCTTTCCAGCGTGCGGATCGTCGATCCGTCAGCCATGCCATCGACCAGGCGCTGCCGGAAATGCCGCTGAAATGCCTCGACCACGATTTCGGTCTGCCGGTCGAAAGCGCCGGTGATCTCGACGCCATAACCATAGAGCGACAGCATCGACTGCAGCGCCTCGACCTCGGCGCCGGTATCATCTGGCTTCAGTACGGCGCCGCGCCGGATCGGTGCTGCCGGCACAACATGGCCGACACCGGCGGCAAACAAGGCTTTCCATGGAAATTTCTCGCCCGGATCGACCTTGCGCCCCGGTGCCACGTCGGAATGGGCGAGCACCCGC
This sequence comes from Mesorhizobium sp. M1403, assembly GCF_040317695.1. Lineage (NCBI taxonomy): Bacteria > Pseudomonadati > Pseudomonadota > Alphaproteobacteria > Hyphomicrobiales > Phyllobacteriaceae > Mesorhizobium > Mesorhizobium sp. M1403. The sequence continues at coordinate 109,573 of NZ_JAMYKY010000008.1, forward strand.
TGCGCCAGAATGGAATGGCGCTCGACAATGCCGACGCACAGGCCGATCACCGCGTCGATCTGCGGTTTTGGAAAATTGCGATAGCCGAGAGTATGCCCCGGATTGACGATCTCGATGCCGATCGAACAGGAGTTGATGTCGCTCTGTCCGAACCACGAGCTCTTGCCGGCATGCCAGGCGCGATCGCTTTCCCTTACCATCTGAACAATGCGGCCGTCCTCATGGACCAGATAGTGCGACGAGACCTCGCTTGCCGGATCGCACAACCATGCCTCGGCGCCGGCGCCGGTCGCCATGCCGGTGTAGTGCAGCACGATCATATCGGGTCTAAGCGTGCCGCGCCGCGGTCCGAAATTCGGCGATACCCTAACCTCGGCGCTCGGCTCGTCGGGCGGAAAGCCGCTCATGCGTGCCGCAGGCCTCGCTCGATCATCTCATAGGCCGCGTTGATCGCCGCCAGCCTGGTCGTCGCGATCTTGATGAATTCCTGCGGCAGGCCGCGTGCGATCAGCCGGTCCGGATGATTGTCGGAGACCAACTTGCGGTAGCGCCTGCGGACCTCCTCGAACGGCTTCCCACGCTCGATGCCGAGCACAACATAAGGATCGGCGGCGCCCAGATCGACATGCCGCGCCAGGATGCTCTGGTAGTGCGCCTCATCGATGCGGAAGATCTCGGCGATGCGATGCAGGAATTGGCGCTCGCGCTCATGCACCAGCCCGTCGGCCTTGGCGATGTGGAACAGCCCGTCGAGTATGTCCTCCAGCATCAGGCAATTCGAATGGCCCGAACCGCAAAGCTGCGCCATCCGCTCGGCATAGGTTTCGAAACCGGCAATGTCGCGTTTGGCCAAATCGTAGAGCCGCGCCACATTGCGCCTCTGTTCCTTCGGCACCTCGAATATTTCCTGGAAGGCGCGCACCTCGTCTTGGGTGACGATGCCGTCTGCCTTGGCCATCTTGGCCGACAGCGCGATCATCGCCACCGAGAAGGCGACGCGCCGGCGCAGATCGGCATCGCCGGAGAAAACCGTGCGCACGGCTTCGACCACTTCGGCGACGCCTGACGACGCTGAAGATGAAACGCGTGTGACGAAGTCGCCGAGGCGGTCCCAAATCGACATGAGGGTTTCATAGGGCCAACCGCCCATCGCTATCAAGCCAAGACAGTGCCGCAGGGGCTGGCCCAATCGATTTGGCGGAATGCCTGAGGCGGCTGGCGCTAGCGCTCACCCATGGAAAATCCGCAGACGGCAGCCTCGGCGCGCAAACGGCGAGCCTAGCGATTGGCGCCTTGGGTCGTCGTTTCGGCGCCAGCGTCGGCGCACTCGGCCGCAAGGCGCGGGTATCGTAAGCAGCAGAAAGGCCGGCGTGTGAGGCCGGCCTCTCTTGGTTGTCACATCAATTACTGCGCAGGGGCAGCCGGCGCAGGAGCGGGGGCCGGGGCCGGCTCGGCCGGTTTGTTAGCGTCAGGAGCAGCCGGCTTCATCGTCTGGTCGGATGCCGGCGGGTTAGTGCTCTGCGTCGTAGTGTTGTCGGTGCCGCTATCGCTGCAGGCCGCAACGCCAAGCAAGGCAAGCGCCGAGACCGACGCAAGAATGAGTTTCTTCATGTTATCTCTCCTCTAATCACGCCACCGTTACCGGTGACGATCGAGGACACAATGCATCAGGTCATGATGAGTTTCGTAACGTTGCGTTTCCGCGTGTAACATCAAGCGCTTGGCCGTACAAAGCGTTGAGCACTAACAGGATGCGTAAAATGAAAATGCCGGAGGCGCTGCCATGACCGCAAGATGGGATTTCTGGATCGACCGCGGCGGTACCTTCACCGACATCATCGGCCGGGACCCGGAAGGCGGGCTGCATCCCAGGAAACTCCTTTCGGAAAATCCCGAAGCCTATGCCGACGCTGCCCTCCAGGGCATTCGCGAACTGCTCGGCGTCCAGCCCGGCGCCCCAATCCCCTCCGCTCTGATCGGCGACGTCAAAATGGGCACCACGGTCGCCACCAATGCGCTTCTCGAGCGCAAGGGCGACCGCGTGCTGCTGCTCATCACCAAGGGCTTCCGCGATGCGCTGAGGATTGCCTATCAGGCCAGGCCCGATATCTTTGCCAAGCAGATCATCCTTCCCGAACAGCTCTACGAGCACGTCATCGAGATAGACGAACGCGTGCGCGCCGACGGTCGTGTCGAACGCCTGCTCGACATCGCCTCCGTGCGTCCTGCCATCGAACAGGCCAAGGCTGACGGTATCGATGCGGTCGCGATCGTCTTCATGCATGCCTGGAAACATCCCGATCACGAAAAGGCGGTCGCCAAAGTCTGTCGAAAACTCGGATTCTCGCAGGTCTCGGTCAGCCACGAGGTCTCGCCGCTGATCAAGCTGGTCGGCCGCGGCGACACCACGGTGGTCGACGCGTATCTGTCGCCGATCCTGGCAAGGTATGTGCAAAGCGTTGCGGCGGAACTGGGTGCCGCGCCAATCTCCCCCCTTGTGGGGGAGATGTCGGCGAAGCCGACAGAGGGGGGCGCTGTCCCGCCAACATCTCAGTCTGTCACGCCCCCCTCTGCCCTGCCGGGCATCTCCCCCACAACGGGGGAGATTGGCCAATCCCCCCGCCTTATGTTCATGATGTCGTCGGGCGGCCTCACCGCCGCCGACATGTTCCAGGGCAAGGATGCGCTGTTGTCCGGCCCGGCCGGCGGCGTCGTCGGCATGGTCGAGACGGCAAAACTCGCCGGTTTCGGCAAAGTCATCGGCTTCGACATGGGCGGCACCTCCACCGATGTCGCCCACTATGATGGCGACTACGAGCGCGCCTTCGACACCGAGGTCGCCGGCGTGCGCATCCGCGCGCCGATGATGCGCATCCACACCGTCGCCGCCGGCGGCGGCTCGATCCTGCACTATGAGGCCGGCCGCTTTCGCGCCGGGCCGGATTCGGCCGGCGCCAATCCCGGCCCGGCCGCCTACCGGCGCGGCGGTCCGCTTGCGGTCACCGACGCCAATGTCATGCTGGGAAAGCTGCAGCCCGACTTCTTTCCGGCCATTTTTGGGCCGGGCCAGGACGAACCGCTCGACGTGCGGACAGTTCGCGAGAAATTCACCGCACTTGCCGCCGAAATCGGCGACGGCCGCTCGCCGGAAGCCGTTGCCGAAGGGTTCGTCACCATCGCCGTCGAAAACATGGCCAATGCCATCAAGAAGATTTCGGTGCAGCGCGGCTACGACGTCACCGAATACCTGCTGAATTGTTTCGGCGGCGCCGGCGGCCAGCACGCTTGCCTCGTCGCCGATGCGCTCGGCATGGAGGCTGTGCTGATCCATCCCTTTTCCGGCCTGCTCTCGGCATACGGAATCGGCCTGTCCTCGGTGTTTGCGTCACGCCAGCAGGCGCTGCTGAAGCCGCTGGCGGACGATTCCGGGCCGGCGATCAACGAGCTCATCGCAACGCTGCGCAAAGCCGTCATCGACGAACTCGCCGCGCAAGGCATCACCGAAGACGCGGTCGCCTCGAAGCCGGTGCTGCAGATCCGCTATGACGGCACCGATACCGCGCTGCCTGTGAACTTTGGGCACGGCTCGATTGCTGAGGCCAAGGCGGACTTCGAACTGGCGCACAAGGCGCAGTTCGGCTTCGTCTATGACGACAAGCCGATGATCGTCGAATCGGTCGGCGTCGAAGGTACCGATACCGGCAGCACCGGCCGCGACGAAAGCGATTCATTTCTTGAACACAAGGCCGCAAGTCCTTCCGGGACGCGGAAAATTTTCGTCGACGGCATCTGGCGCGACGCTGGCATCTTCCCTCGCGAAACGCTGAAGCCCGGTAACAAGATCGCCGGCCCCGCTTTGATCATCGAGCCGAACCAGACCATCGTCGTCGAGCCCGGCTGGCAGGCCGAGATCACCGCCAAGGACCATATACTGATGCGCCGCATCGAGAAGAAGCACCGGCAGGCCGCACTCGGCACCGAAGCCGATCCGGTGATGCTGGAGGTCTTCAACAATCTGTTCATGTCGATCGCCGAGCAGATGGGCGTAACGCTGCAGAACACCGCCTATTCGGTCAATATCAAGGAGCGGCTCGACTTCTCCTGTGCCGTTTTCGACCGGAATGGCGCGCTGGTCGCCAACGCGCCGCATATGCCGGTGCATCTCGGCTCGATGGACCGCTCGGTGGAGACCATCATCCGGCTCAATTCCGGCGATATTCACCCCGGCGACGTCTTTGCCCTGAACGCCCCTTACAATGGCGGCACGCATCTGCCTGATATCACCGTGGTGACGCCGGTGTTTTCCCTCCCCCTCGAGGGGAGGGTGGCCGCGAAGCGGCCGGGTGGGGTCCTCTCAGAACGCACCACAAGTGCGTCGAGCACTGCCGCAACGACCCCCTCCGGCGGCTTCGCCGCCACCTCCCCCTCGAGGGGGGAGGAGATCCTCTTCTACGTCGCCTCGCGTGGCCACCATGCCGATATCGGCGGCACCGCGCCCGGCTCGATGACGCCGCTTGCCACAACCGTCGACGAGGAAGGCGTGCTGTTCGACAATTTCCGCATTGTCGATCGTGGCCGGTTCCGCGAAAAGGACGTGGAGACGCTGCTCACCGACCATCCCTACCCGGCACGCAATCCGCACCAGAACATCGCCGACCTCAAGGCGCAGATCGCCGCGAACGAGAAGGGCGTCGCCGAGCTGCGCAAGATGGTCGCGCATTTCGGCCTCGCTGTGGTCGAAGCCTATATGGGCCATGTCCAGGACAATGCCGCCGAAAGCGTGCGCCGTGTTCTGGAACGGCTGCCCGACAGTTCCGAATACGAATATCCGACCGACACCGGCCAAATGATCAAGGTGAAGATATCGATCGACCGGCAAAAGCGCGAAGCGACCGTCGACTTCACCGGCACGTCGCCGGTTATGAAGAACAATTTCAATGCGCCGGAGCCGGTCGCCCGTGCCGCGGTGCTTTATGCCTTCCGCGTCATGGTCGAAGACAACATCCCGATGAATGCTGGGTGCCTGCGGCCGATCAATATCATCATCCCCGACGGCTCGATGCTGAAACCCGCCTATCCCGCGGCAGTCGTCGCCGGTAATGTCGAGACCTCGCAGCACGTCACCAACGCGCTGTTCGGGGCGATGGGGGCGATGGCCAACGCGCAGGGCACGATGAACAATCTCACCTTCGGCAACAAGCAGTACCAGTATTACGAGACGATCTGCTCGGGCTCGCCGGCCGGCCGGATGAACGACGGCCGCGGTTTTGCCGGCACCTCCGGCGTCCACACCCATATGACCAATTCGCGCCTGACCGATCCGGAAGTGCTGGAACTGCGTTTCCCGGTATTGCTCGAAGATTTCCATATCCGCGAAGGTTCCGGCGGCAAAGGCAAATGGAATGCCGGCGACGGCACCAAGCGCACCATCCGCTTCCTCGAAAAAATGGAATGCGCGATCCTGTCCTCGCATCGCAACCGCCCGCCGCAAGGCCTGGACGGCGGCGGCGATGGCGAGGTTGGCTCGACCAAGATCCGCCGCAAGGATGGCCGCGTCGAGGTCCTGAAGGCCTGCGATCAGACCATCCTCGACGCCGGCGAGGCAGTCATCGTGACGACGCCGACGCCTGGTGGATTTGGCAAGGCCTGAACTCGCGTCAACAGGCTGTCACCGGCCTGTCATGACCCTGCGCTACCCGCTTGCGGCAAAGCAAACGGGGAATCGCCTTGCCATGACGGACATTTCTGGAGAACTGGTTTTTCGCCGCGGCAAGGAAGTCGGCAAGGCCGTCTACCAGAACCGCCCGCTGTCGAAAGCCGGCATCTCCGAGCGCTTGTTCGCCTTCCTGTTCTCCGGCCTTGTCTATCCGCAGATCTGGGAAGATCCCGAAGTCGACATGGACGCGATGCAACTCGGCAAGGGCCACCGCATCGTCACCATCGCGTCGGGCGGCTGCAACATCCTCGCCTATCTCACCCGGTCGCCGGAAAGGATCGATGCCGTCGACCTCAACGCCGCCCATATCGCGCTGAACCGCATGAAGCTCGAAGCCGTCCGTCACCTGCCGTCGCAGGGCGACCTGTTCCGTTTCTTCGGCGCGGCTGAGACCGGGCACAATTCGCAGGCCTACGACCGCTTCATCGCACCGCATCTCGACCCGGTCAGCCGCCATTATTGGGAGCGCCGCAACTGGCGCGGCCGTCGCCGCATCGCTGTCTTCGACCGCAATTTCTACCAGACCGGCCTGCTTGGCCTGTTCATCGCCATGGGCCATCGCACCGCAAAATTCTTCGGCGTCGAACCGGCCGACATCATGGACGCCAAGAGCATCGCCGATCAGCGCCGCTTCTTCGACGAAGAGCTGGCGCCTGTGTTCGAAAAACCGCTGCTGAAATGGGCGACATCGCGAAAGGCTTCGCTGTTCGGCCTCGGCATTCCGCCGGCCCAGTACGATTCGCTGATCACCTCGGGCGACGGCACCATGGCCAGCGTGCTGAAGGCGCGGTTGGAAAAGCTCGCCTGCGATTTTCCGCTGAAGACCAATTATTTCGCCTGGCAGGCTTTTGCCCGCCGCTATCCCAATCCCGGCGAGGCCGCCCTGCCCGCCTATCTCGAAAAGCGCAACTACCAGACGATCCGCAACAATGTCGATCGCGTGGCCATCCACCACGCCAATCTGATCGAGTTCCTTGCCGGCAAGGATGCGGGCTCGGTGGATCGCTTCGTGCTGCTCGATGCACAGGACTGGATGACCGACGACCAGCTCAACGGGTTGTGGGCCGAGATCACCCGAACCGCCTCCACCGGCGCCCGCGTCATCTTCCGCACCGCAGCGGAACCCAGCCTGCTGCCCGGCCGCGTCTCGAATTCGCTGCTCGACCAGTGGCGCTACGAGAACGACGCCTCGCGCGAGTTTTCGGCGCGCGACCGCTCGGCGATCTATGGCGGCTTTCATCTCTACGTGAAGCAGGGCGCATGAGCACGACCGAGTTGCCGGCCAGCCATGCCGAGCTGATGGACGGCGTTTACCGCTGGCAGCGTCATATCTACGACCTGACCCGCAAATATTATTTGCTCGGTCGCGACCGGCTTATCGCCGGCCTGGATGTGCCGGCCGGCGGCACCGTGCTCGAGCTCGGCTGCGGCACCGGCCGCAACATCATCCTTGCCGCCCGCCGCTATCCCGGCGCGCGCTTCTTCGGCCTCGATGTTTCGGCCGAGATGCTGGAGACGGCCACCGCCGCCCTTGCCCGCGAAGGCCTCTCCGGCCGCGTCACGCTGGCGCGCGGCGATGCCACGGATTTCGACGCAAAGGCGCTGTTCGGCGTCGAAAATTTCGACCGCGTCTTTGTCTCGTATTCGCTGTCGATGATCCCCGGCTGGGAGAAGACGGTATCCGCGGCTCTTGCTGCCCTGTCATCTGGCGGCTCGCTGCATATCGTCGATTTCGGCCAGCAGGAGGCCCTGCCCCGCTGGTTCCGCACGCTGCTGCGCGGCTGGCTGAAAAAATTCCATGTCGAGCCACGTCAATCGCTGCGCGCGGTTCTGGATTCGGAATCTGCAAGAACCGGTGCAAGCTTCCGTTTCCAAGCGCTTTATCGCGGCTATGCGTGGCTCGCTGTGATCGGCCTAGGTCGATAGCCAGGGTGTGTTGAGATTCAGGTCAGGCCGAGTCGAAAACGGTGGGCTCCGAGAACCGGCGCGGGGCGTACTTTTGGGTACGTGAGCACCGGCCTACGCCGGCCGTAGCCTTAACTGCCACGACCGCTTATGAGTGCTTTGGCCGGCGAAGGCCGGAAGCGCAGGAAACCGCCGTTTGCAGGCCGGTATCACCTGAATATCGATACAGCCTAATGCAGCGCCTTGACCAGCGCCGCCACCATTACCTGCGGCCGGTAGCCGAGCCTGGCCGGCGTCAGCCCGAGCCGCACCACAACCAGCTGCTCGGAGGGAATGATGGCGACCGTTTGCCCATCATGCCCCTCCATCCAGTAGGTGTCCTTGGGCAGGCCGGCGGCAATGCCGGCGCCGGGATTTTCCTCGTCGCCCGGCCCTTCGATCCATAATTGCCCCTTGCCGTAGACCTTCGAGGCAGTTGCCGGTTCCCGCATCCAGTCGACGAAGCCGGCGGGCAGGATCGCCTTGCCGTTCCAGACGCCACCCTGCAGCAGGAATTGGCCGAAGCGCGCCCAGTCGCGTGCCGTGGCATAGAGATAGGACGAGCCGACGAAGGTGCCGTGCTCGTCGGCCTCTAGCACCGCGCTCCGCATGCCGAGCGGATCGAACAGCGCGACCCTCGGCCACGCCAACGCCTTGTCCTTGTCGCCGATCGCGTCCTGCCACAATCGGGACAGCATCACCGCCGTGCCGCTCGAATAGGAAAACACCTTGCCGACCTCGCCGGTCAGCGGCTTGGATCCGGCAAAGCCTGCCATGTCCGGTTCGAGATAGAGCATGCGCGTCACATCGGCGACGTCGCCATAATCCTCGTTGAATTCCAGTCCGCTCGACATTGCCATCATGTCGGCGAGGCTGATCACGGCACGGCCATCTGCTTGCCAGGGTCGAAACAGGCCCTGGTTGGTGATCGCCAGCTTGCCGTCCTTCATCAGCGTGCCGACGATCGCCGCATTCACCGTCTTGGTCATTGACCAGCCCAGTAGCGGGGTCTTTTCGGAAAAGCCGTCGCCATAGCGCTCTGCGACGATGCGGCCGTTCTTGACCACCACCACCGCCCGCATGCCAGCACCGGTCAATGCCGGATCGTCGAGGATTGCCGTGACCTCGGGATCCTGCGAGGCATCGGCCTTGTCGCCCTCCGGCCAGATCGCATCGGGCAGCGGCGCCGGCGTCGGTGCAACTCCCGCGACAGCCTTGGCGGCGGCAATATCGCTGTCGGGAACCGAGGCGCAGCCGAGCCCGTCGCGGGCGACCGCGACACTCTTGCCGAGCCCGCCGAACAGGCCCGCCGAAACCGTTCCCTTCTCCTTGTCCACCGACACTCTCATCAGCTTCAGCAGCGGATGGCCCGGCGCCTGCACATCGACGGCGAGCACGTCGTCGGCGTCTCGCCCTGCGATGAAGACGTTCGAACAGACGATCTTGGCCGAATAGCCGGAACCGACGCGGATCAGTTCCGGCGGCGCGAAATACAGCCAGCCGGCGAGTGTCGCGGCGGCCAGCACAGCCAGGCCCAGCAGCCATTTGACGAACTTCAGAAGGATCTGCATTTTTTTCGAATTCCCCCCGAGCGCGATCTATGTCATCGATTTGCCGCCATTGTTTCGGCAAAATCGCGGCTCTTGTCGAGCGCCGTCAACCGAATATCAACCATGATCGGCGATCACGAGGGACTGGGCGATTCTGTGGGGTGATCGTCCGGCTGGGCTTGCATGCATGTGTCCCAAACTGCGCAACGGTTTGGGAATGCATGAAACGAAGATCCAGGCGCTTCGCGTAAGTCAGTTTCAAACGCGTCGCGCCCGGTCGAGGGGCCACCCGCGGAAAGACCCATCAGCGGCCGGCTGAAACCGGCTCGGGAAGTAGCGATGCGCCGTTTCGCGGTCCTCATCACGCTGATGCTGCTTGGTGCCTGCTCGACGGTCGATGATCTGACGCCATCGCTGTCGTCGCCCAGCGCCCCGACGGTTGCGGTACGCGCGCCCCGTTTTGCCGATTCCGACCCGCATGAATGGGATAGCGGCGCACCGTGGAGCTACGCCGTCCACGGCACCGACGTCTCCAAATACCAGACATCGATCGACTGGCCGGCGGCCAGGGCCAGCGGCATCTCCTTTGCCTTTATCAAGGCTACCGAAGGCGGAGACCGGTTCGATGAAGCTTTCAACGAGCATTGGAGCCGCACGAAGGCCTCGGGTATCCCCCGTGCCGCCTATCATTTCTTCTACTTTTGCACGCCGGCCGCTACCCAGGCGCGCTGGTTCATCCAGAACGTGCCCAAAGACAGTTCGGCGATGCCGCCCGTTCTCGACATGGAATGGAACCCGAAATCGCCGACCTGCAAGCTGCGGCCAGATTCCGCCACGGTACGCAGCGAGATGAGCACATTCCTCAAAATCGTCGAAAAACACTACGGCAAGAAGCCGATCATCTACACGTCGGTCGACTTCTTCGAAGATAATGGTCTATCGGGTTTCCGGGGCTACCCCTACTGGCTGCGCTCCGTCGCCGGGCACCCGCGCCAGAAATACGGCAGCCATCCATTCACCTTCTGGCAGTATACCGGAACGGGCGTCGTGCCGGGCATGGCCGGAAACGCCGACATCAACGTCTTCAACGGCTCCGAAGCCGCCTGGAAGAAGTGGTTGCGGCAGAACACCCGTTGACACCAGGCCTGCCGCCTGCTTTTCGACACAGCCAATGACGAATACCCGCAACCGCTGGTAATCTTCTCGGAAGGATGGCGATGCGATCGCGCTTTGGAATTCTCGCGGCGCTGCTCCTGACCGCCGTGCCGGCCGCGGCACAGCAATGCGGCGGCGATTTCGAGGCATGGAAGCAGGGCGTGGCGGCGGAGGCCAGGGCGGCCGGCGTCGGCGCTGCCGGCCTTGATGCGCTGGAAAACGCCACCCTCGATGAGAAGGCGCTGGCACGCGACCGCGCCCAGGGCGTCTTCACCCAGACCTTCATCGAATTCTCGAACCGCATGATCTCGTCGCACCGACTGAAGCAAGGCGCGGCCAATCTGCAAAAATATGCCGAGGTCTTTGCCCGCGCCGATCGCGAATACGGCGTCCAGGCGCCGGTCATCGCCGCCTTCTGGGCCCTGGAAACCGATTTTGGCGCCGTGCAAGGCGATTTTCATACGCTGAACGCGCTGGTGAGCCTCTCGCATGACTGCCGCCGCCCGCAGTTGTTCCGGCCGCAGATCGTGCCGCTGCTGATGCTGATCGATCGCGGCGTGGTGCCGGCCGACGTGACCGGTGCCTGGGCCGGCGAGATCGGCCAGACGCAGATGTTGCCTTCCGACTATCTCGGTCATGGCGTCGACGGCGACGGCGACGGCCTGGTCGACCTGCGCGGCAGCGCGCCCGATGTGATCATGAGCACGGCCAGCAAGATCCAGTCGCGCGGCTGGAAGCGCGACCAGCCTTGGATCGAGGAAGTGCGTGTGCCCTACGATTTGCCGTGGGAGCAGACGGGGCGCACCAACAAGCTGCCGTTGACGCAATGGACCCAGTGGGGCGTTACCAGGCCAGACGGCACGCCGCTTCTCGACAACGGCCTGAAGGCCGGCCTGGCGCTGCCCATGGGCCGCAAGGGGCCAGCCTTCCTGACCTACGACAATTTCGACGTCTATCTCGAGTGGAACCAGTCCTTCACCTATGCCCTGACCGCGGCAAATCTTGCCGCCCGGCTGGGGGGCGCGCCGCGATTCGATCCGCGCAACCCGGAACCCGGCCTCAACGGCGACCAGATGAAGGCGCTACAGACCAAGCTCGAGGCGAAAGGCTATGACGTCGGCACCGTCGACGGCATTCTAGGCACCAACACCCGCGAAGCGATCCGCAAGGAGCAGATGCGGCTGGGCCTGCCGGTCGACGGCTGGCCGACGCTCGAGCTGCTGGCGGGGCTGTGAGGGCGGTGAATGGTGAATGGTGAATGGTGAAAAGAATAGCACCGGAGCCGCACTGAACACCAGAGCTACTACTATTCACTATTCACTATTCACATCACCGCCTGGCAAGCAAGAAATCGATGAAGGCTCGCAGCGGCGCGGGAACCTGCCGGGAACTTGCGTGATATAGATAAAAACCCGGAAATCTCGGCGACCAGGCTTCGAGAAAGCGGATGAGCTTTCCCGCTTCGATCCACGGCCGGACCTGGTATTCCAGCATGTACGCCACGCCGACCCCATCCAGAACCGCCCCGATCATCAGGTCCGTATCGTTGACCGTCAGGCCACCGCTGACGGCCACTTCCAGGGCACGTTGGCCTCGGGCGAACTCCCACCGGTAGAGATTGCCGCCGCTCGGCCACTGGAAATTGATGCACTGGTGCTGATGCAGGTCCGCGGGGTGACGGGGTATCGGGTGATGCTGCAGATACCTCGGCGCCGCCACTGCAGCCATCTCGAGCTCCTCGCTGAGCTTCACAGCCACCATATCCTTGTGCAGCCGCTCACCCAGTCTGATTCCAGCATCGAAGCGGCCCTCGACGATGTCGGTGAGCATGTCGTCGACAATGATTGTGAGGGCGATATCGGGATAGGCGCGGCGGAAATCGCCGAGGATCGGCGCGATGAAACGCGTGGCGGCGATGCGCGGAACATTGATGCGCAGCGAGCCTGCTGGCCGGCCGCGTGATGCATGCGCGTCCGCGACGGCGCCTTCCAGTTCGCCGAATGCCGGTGCGATGCGGGCAAACAGCTTCTCGCCCTCAGCGGTCGGCGACATGCTGCGCGTGGTGCGGTTAAGCAGGCGGACACCGAGACGCTCTTCCAGCCCACGTATCGTCTGGCTGAGTGCTGGAGGCGAAATCCTGAGCTTGGCCGCGGCGCGGACAAAGCTTCCCTCTTCGATGATTGCTGCAAATGCCGTGAGTTCGGAAAACTCGCTTCCTCGCATTATGTACCTCAGGCTTAACAAGTCAGTTAGATAATAGGCTATTCTCTGAGCAATAGCATGCCCCTAGCTTTTCCCCGGAACGCCGCTCGATCGAGGCGGCCGTAGCCAGACGAAGGAACAGCCATGCATCGTCCACTCGAAGGCAAGACCGCACTTGTGACCGGCAGCTCGCGCGGCATCGGACGCGCCATCGCCGAGGGGCTCGCGGCCAAGGGTGCTGCCGTGGTCGTCAACTATGTCGGCAACGAGAAAGCAGCCAGGGAAGTCGTTGCCGCCATTGAAGGGATTGGCGGAAAAGCCGTCGCCATCCAGGCGGACGTCTCCAGCATCCCCGACATTCGCAAGTTGTTCGACGAAACCGAACGGCAGATGGGGCCGATTGACATCGTCGTAGCCAATGTCGGCGTCGCCGTCATAAAGCCGCTCGTCGAGGCCACCGAAGCGGACTTCGATCATGTGTTCGGGGCCAATGCCAAGGGCACCTTCTTCACGCTTCAGGAAGCGGCGCGCCGCGTTCGCGACGGTGGCCGCATCATTGCCGTCTCCACCGGTGGAAAGAAGATGTTCTTCACGCACACGGCGCTTTATCTCGGCAGTAAGGGAGCCGTCGAGCAGTTCGTCCGCGTCCTCTCGCGCGAACTCGGCCCGCGCGCCGTTACCGTGAATGCGCTTTCGCCAGGCTTCACCGACACCGACCTGCTTCCCGACCGGGACCGCGCCGTGGCCGCCGGCATGTCGCCCTTCGGCCGGATCGGAGCACCGCGCGACGTCGCCGATGTCGCGGTTTTCCTGGCTTCCGACGAAGCTCGCTGGCTGACCGGCGAGAACATCCAGGCCGGCGGCGGAGTAGCCTGACTGAATGGTGAATGGTGAATGGTGAATGGTGAATGGTGAATGGTGAATGGTGAATGGTGAATGGTGAAAAGAACAACACCTGAGCCGCGCAGAGCACAAGAGCTACTACTATTCACTATTCACTATTCACTAATCCGCCATCGTCTCGAGGCTGGCGAACCCTTGCGGCGCGTCGCCTTCGTCGAATGGCGTTGCCACCTCGACGAAGGTGTCGGGATAGAAGCCGTTGAACCGTGTCCTGAGCGACAGCGAGTAGGCGCCGATATGGCCGATCTCGATCCAATCGCCGGTATCGACGGTTTCGGGCAGCCAGAACGGCCGCGACAATATGTCGACGGAATCGCAGGTCGCGCCACAGACCTTGAACGGCACGATGGTCTTGTCCTCGCCATTGCGCGAGCGGATCGCCGGATCGGGGATGAAGCGTGCCGGCAGCGTGATCTTGCCGGTCCATGAATCCGACAGCGACGCCCAGATGCCGTCATTGATGTAGAGCCTTTTGCCCTTGCGCAGCAGCACGCGCACGATCAGCGACAGGCAGCGCGCCACGATCACTCGGCCGGGCTCGGCCACCAGCGGCATCTGGTCGAATTGGTACTCTTGGAGGTCGCCTGATAATCGCGACATGATCTGGCCGAGCGACGGCATCTCCGGCTTGCGGCTGTTCGGGTCATGGCCATATTCGGCCGGAAAGCCGCCGCCGACATCGAGCCCGGCAATGTCGAAACCGACGCGGTTGCGCACCCAGTCGGCCGAGGCCAGCGCCCGCTCATAGGTGTCGGGATCCTCGATCTGGCTGCCGACGTGAAAGCACAGCCCGACCTTGTAGCCGGTTCGGTTCAGCCGTTCGGCGAGTTCCACCGCATTGGCCGGTCCGGCGCCGAACTTCTTCGACAGTTCGTAGGCCGCCGAGCCTTTCGTCTGGATGCGCACGAACACGGTAATCGCGCCCGGATCGATGTCGAGCGCCCGCACCACCCTGGTCAGCTTGGTGATCTCGTCCTCATGGTCGAGCGAAATGACGCGGATGGCGTATTTCTCCAGCGCCAGCCTGATGTCCGACTGCGCCTTCACCGGGTGCATGTAGAGCATCTCGGCGTCGGGCGAGACGGCGCGCACGGCGGCGAATTCGCCGGGCGAGGCCACATCGAAGGCGCTGACGCCGGCCTCGACCAGCGCGTTGAGCACGATCTGCTCGCCATTGGTCTTGACCGCATAGGCGGTCTTGCCGGGAAACATGCCCATGAACTGCTTGGCGTCCGCCTTCAGCACCTGCGGGCGGAAGCAATAGATCGGATCGTCCGGGCGAAGCGCCAGCGCTGCCTCGCGGGCATTTTCGAATCGCTGCATGGACGAATCCCTTGACTGAGGCTGCGCACAATTAATCCAAGCTAGCGGCTAATGAAAACAATTCCATGTCTCGCCGCCCTGACTTCGCCGCGCTATTCCGGTTCTGCACGCCGGTTATGAGCGAACTAGGCCATCGCTCAGGTTTCGGTGGCCCTTGCGGCCGGATCGGGTATGGCGTGAACAGACGCCTGAAGAGCATCTCGTCTGGGAGGACGGCCAATGGCGATAGCTGCCACCACCACGATGCGCGGGCCGATGGTGCTCAAAGACTGGGCGCAGCTTCTGCTGCTCGGCGCCATCTGGGGCGGTTCGTTCTTCTTTGCCCGCATTGCGGTGTCGGAACTTCCGCCGCTGGTGCTGGTGCTGTTCCGCGTCACCATCGCGGCGATCGCGTTGCAGCTCTATCTTGCGGTCCGCGGCCCGTCCTTTCGCCTCGCCTTCCCACATATCGGCCTGTTCTTCCTGTTGGCGCTCGCCAACAATGTCATCCCTTTCTCGCTGATCTTTGCCGGCCAGACCGAGCTTGGCGCCGGTGTCGCTTCCGTTCTCAATTCGACGACGCCGTTCTGGACGCTGATCCTCGCCAACGCGCTGACCAGCGACGAAAAACTGTCGTGGAACAAGCTTGCTGGCATCGCCCTCGGTATCGCGGGGACAGCGGTGATGATCGGTCCCGCGCTGATTGCCGGGCTCGGCGGCCCGGTCTGGGCGAAATTCGCGCTCATCGGAGCGTCGGTATCTTATGCGATTGCTCTGATGATGGCCCGCCGCTTCAAGGGTGTGCCGTCACCGGTCATTGCCACCGGACAATTGACCTGCTCGACCATCATCATGGTTCCGGTCGTGCTGCTTAGCCATGGCCCGGCCAATCTGTTTTCGGCCTCGCCGCCGGTGTGGGCGGCGGTGCTGGCACTGGCTCTGCTGTCGACGGCCTTCGCCTATATCCTCTATTTCAACCTCGTCGCTTCTGCCGGCGCCACCAACGCCTCCCTGGTCACGCTCATCGTGCCAGCCAGTGCCATCCTGCTCGGCTTTCTGTTCCTGGGCGAGCGGCTCGAACTGTTCGAACTCGGCGGCATGGCGCTGATCGCGCTCGGTCTCGTCACCATCGACGGTCGCCTGTTCGGGCGGCGTTAGAGATGGCGCAGCGAAGTTGTCGCTTCCGATGCTGCGCTATATGGGCGTGATCGCCGGAACAGATGAACCCTGCCATTCCAGACGCCAGAGACCGCCTTGCCGGAGATTCTGAACGAGATCGGGATGGAAGGCGGCGAGGCAGGTCCCGCCAACATGTCTCACGGAAGGATAGACAAAACCGGTCGCGGCGTCTTGCTTGCGGAGTTGCTTCGCCAGCGCCTGACCGGCAGGATAGGCTAAGGCAGTATCCGGATCGAGCACCGGGTCCTTGCTGAACTCAGCGCCGCGCAGATCGTGAAACGAGCCTATGAAGTCGGCAACGAGCTCCGCATAGTCGGTAACGTTTTCGAACCGTTCGATCGCGGCAAGCTCGCGCGTCAGATGAAACGAGACCTCGCCGAGCGCGGTTTCCGCATCGAACGCACAGTACCACACCCCCCTGGCATCATCGTTGAAACGATTGCCGCCCGGACGGGTGTAAGCGAACGCCGCATTGATGAAGGTGTAGCCCGGCCTCCCGAAAACCAGTTCGCGCGGATCGAGGTCGGGCAATCCCCCTTGCTGCGCCTGAAGACGGCCGCTGGTGGCTCCTTCAAGCTCCGCAAGATCCTCCAGATCTCCATGATTCCGGGCCAACGGCATCAGGACCGGCTCCTTGAGCCTGCCTGTCGAAATCAGCCGGATCGTGTCGCGCTGGGAAATGTCAGCGCGCGGCGGGATCTGCATTCAAAGTCCGCCACGCAAAGCGTCGATGTGTTGGCGAACCTGCAGCAGCTTCGGAATGCCGCCCTCGATCATCACGTCCAGGGGGCGCCGGCCACCATACAGAGGTCCTTTGTTCGGCAACCGCACCCATTCATCGGCAAGCGCTTCGGAAAACAGAAGCCGCAGTCCCTTGAAGATGCCGATCAGGGCGCTGATGCGTGTCAGCGAATCCTGGGAGAGAACGCCCTCCCACTCGCCTTTCTTCATGCGGAACCAGGTTCTCTCCGATACGTCGCCGATCAAGGTGCAGATCTCGGTGCTGGTCAGATGCCAGATGTCTGCGAGCCTGACGATGCCGGCAACAGCCGCTGGCGTGAGCCGCGCCCGTGCCGAGGCATCCGCCAGATTTGCCGGCAAAGCCTGATTTGCAGGATCGCGAACCGCATAAGCGACACTCATTCCAACCTCCATCACTTGGCAGACAATATACTGCCAATTGGCAGGATATGCAAGTCCCGGCTATCCTCACAACGCGCTGCTGGTTGCCCCATCGCATTCGTATAGCGTGCAGCACCCGGCTGGACATGCAAAGGACGCTCCGACGCTCCGAACCTTCAGTCGGTCCGAAAATCGAATCCGATTTCTGGCGCGGTAGCGCTGCCATTCTCGTTACTGCCCCGGCTTTGCCACAAATTATTCACAGGTCCCGGGCCAGCTTTTGACAAAGAGTTTCAATGCCTAACGGCAAACGGCAGGTCGCAAATTCCACAATCTCGTCGCATTGCAGCAAAGTTTCTGCTTGCCTGTGGCACAAATGACCCTAGACTCTCGCCATAGCTCTTTAAGAGGAGGCTATGACATGGGACTGACGAGGCCGATCAACGCATTGATGATTTGTGCTGCGTTTGCATTCATCGGCGCCCTCATTATGGGCGTCCTTCCATAAGGCCGCTAAGCGGGGGAAGACCAGCACCGAATACTACAAACCATTGAAAGGGCCGGGCATTTTGCCCGGCCTTTTGCATTCCCCCGATCTTTGACATTTCGCTTTACGCCGCGGCCGATCCAGCTGCCTCGACTTCGTGCGACCTGATGCCGATCATGTGGCAGATGGCAAAGACCAGATCGGCCCGGTTCATCGTGTAGAAGTGGAAATCGCCGACGCCGCGCTCGACAAGGTCCAGCACCTGCTCGGCCGCAACCGCGGACGCCACCAGCGCATGCGTTTGCGGGTCGTTCTGCAGCCCATCGAAGCGCTCGGCCAGCCATGCCGGCACCAAGGCGCCGCAACGCGCCGAGAAGTTGGCGACCTGGGTGAAATTGTGCACCGGCAATATGCCCGGCACGATCGGTATGTAGATGCCGGCCCGCCGTGCCCGCTCGACATAGCGTTCATAAAGATCGTTGTCGAAGAAGAACTGGGTGATCGCCCGCGTCGCTCCATTGTCGGCCTTGCGCTTCAGCATGTCGAAGTCGGTGGCGAAATCCGGGCTTTCCGGATGCTTTTCCGGATAGGCCGAGACCGATATGTCGAAATCGCCGGCGCCCTTCAACGCGTCGACCAGCTCGGCGCCATTGGCATAGCCTTCCGGATGAGGCCGGTAGGCCGCGCCGACGCCCTCGGCCGGATCGCCGCGCAGGGCGACGAAACGCTTGACGCCCATATCGGCGAACTCTCGGATCACCGCATCGACCTCGTGACGCGCCGCATCGACGCAAGTCATGTGCGCCGCCGGAGTCAGCGTCGTTTCGTTGAGGATGCGCTTGACGGTGCGGGCCGTGCGCTCGCGGGTCGAACCACCGGCGCCATAAGTGACGGAGACGAATTTGGGCTTGAGCGGCTCCAGCCGGGTGACCGTATCCCACAGCCTTGCTTCCATCTCGTCGTTTTTCGGCGGAAAGAACTCGAACGAAACCCTGACCTTGTCGCCGATGTCGGGGCGGCGGGAGAAGCGGAACTGGTTCATCAGGCGGTTTCCCCTATCGGATACGCATTGGCCGGTTGTCTGTCGTTGGAAGGCTCGGCAATCAGCATGCGCCGATCGCGGCCGAGCCAGAGTTTGACGGTGAGCTTGGCCTCGTTGCCGCCGCGCGGCTCGAATTCCTGGCTGTCCTCGAGGTCGAGGCCAGCCTCGGAAAACCAGTCGCCGATTTGCCGGTCGGAGAAGCCGAGACGCATATGCGCGTGCTCGTCGCGCAAAAACTCCAGCGTGTGCGGCGCGAAATCGACGATCACCAGCCGGCCGGCTGGGCGCAACAGCCGTGCCGCCTCGCGGATGGCGCGGGCAGGATCGTCGAGATAATGCAGCACCTGATGGATGGTAACGAGATCGAAGGCGTCGCGTTCGACCGGCGGCGCAAAAATATCGCCCTGCCGCACCTGCGCATTCGAAACGCCGGCCTTGTCGAGATTGGCGCGCGCCACCGTCAGCATCTCGCGCGACATATCGATGCCGACACCGCGCCGATAGAGCGGCGAAAATATCTCGAGCAGCCGTCCGGTGCCGGTGCCGAGATCGAGCATCGACTGAAACGGCCGCTTGCCGACGAGCTTGACGAGTGCTGCTTCGACCGCGCGGTCCGGCACGTGCAGCGAGCGGATATGGTCCCAGCTTGCGGCGTTTACCGAGAAATATTCGGCAGCCCGGTCCTGCCGCTTGCGCTTGACCGCGGCCAGCCGTTCGAGATCACGCTCGACCTGCGGATCGGCGCCGCGGATGCCGGAGACCAGCCTGAGCACGAAATCGCGCGACGTGTCGGAATCCGAAAGCCGGAAGAAGGCCCACGAACCCTCCTGGTAGCGGCCGATCAACCCGGCCTCCAGCAGCAATTTCAAGTGGCGCGAGACGCGCGGCTGCGACTGGCCGAGGATTTCGGTGAGATCGGAAACGGTCAGGTCGCCGCGCGACAGCAGTGCCAATATGCGCAGCCGGCTGGATTCGGCCGCCGCCTTCAATGTATCTACCATCGTGTCGAGAGCGACATGCATGCGAGCATTCTCTTTGAAAAAGATATAAACATATGTTTATGTCGATTTTGATAGGCTTGCAAGCGCTATGTCGCTTCCGGACAAGAAAATGACGCATGCGTGGCGGATCGCGCAAAGCCGCAAGCATCGAGGCGAGAACCATGTTCGAAACGCGCAGCGGCGAAAAGCTTCTGGAAACCGACCCGGAAACGATGCCGCCGGATGGCCATGTCGTCTTCATCGGCCGCATCGCTTCGCCTTGGACGACACGGGAGACTTGCCCCAAAAACATGAGGGCCGCGCGGGAGACGGGACAGCCAGCGCACTTGGTCATCGACCCGCTCTACCGGGATGGCCTGCTTGGGCTGGAACGCGCCAGCCACGTGATCATCCTGTCCTGGCTGCACCATGCGCCGCGGCAACTGATTGTCCAGAAACCCCGCCATGCAGTTGAACCGAAGGGCGTCTTTTCGCTGCGCTCCCCTGCCCGGCCGAACCCAATTGGGCTGCATGTCGCCAGGCTGGTTGCCGTCGACATCGATATCGGCCGCATCGATCTCGACGCCATCGACGTGCTCGACGGCACGCCGGTCATCGACATCAAGCCTTATTTCGCTTCGACCGATGCCTTCGCCGAGGCGACCATGGCCGGGCGGGACGAGTCACCCAGACCGGATGAGCAGTGAGCGCCCCGACCGGCCGCCGCCGCGCTATCGCCAAGGCGCTGACAGCGCTCCTGCCGCTGGCGCCCTATGCCGACATGGAAAAGATCCGTGCCGATGCCGGCGCCGTGCATATGAAGACCTTGCCGCCGAGCATTGCCGTATGGCTGGCGACAATAGCCCACATCCGCCATATGCACACCGACTACGAAAAGCTGCTGGCCGAAGGCTATGACCGCGATTCCGCGCGCTTCTTCGTCATCGAACAGACCAACATCGTGCTCACCCGCTGGCGCGCCACCCGCTTGCTCGACGATGGCGATGAGGCATAGAGCGATGCAAGCACACGCGTCGAGTTCTACGCTCTTCACCATTGTGATTGGCGAAATCCAGGGATGACAGCCAATCTCCAAAGTTGCAGGACTGAACGAGGCGCTAAACTAGCGTGCCAGCAAGCTCAAGGCAGTCGCGACGATGTCGGCGACCGGACGCGTGCCATCCAAGGTTATTGCCGCCTCGTCCGTCGCTGGCGCCTCCAGCGTGGCGAACTGGCTGTCGACCAGGCTTGCCGGCATGAAGTGGCCCTTGCGATTGCCGACGCGCCGCATCGCCGTTGCCGGGTCGATCTCCAAATAGACGAAAACGATATCCGGGCAAAAGCCGCGCAGGCGATCGCGATAGCTGCGCTTCAGCGCCGAGCAGGCAGCGACCACACCTTGCCCGCTTGCGATCGAGGCGGCCATGCGCTGGCCGATCGCGTCGAGCCAGCCCTCGCGCAGCGCGTCGGTAAGCGGTTGTCCGCTCGCCATGCGCGCGACGTTTTCGGGCGGATGCAGCCTGTCGCCTTCGATAAAGAGGGCGCCCAATGCTGCTGCAAGCGCGTCGCCGACGACCGACTTGCCGCATCCGGCAACGCCCATCACCACGATGGCGGGTATCGTTCGAACAGTGCTCGCCGGCTTATATGACACGTCGTTCCCGGTCATGCAGGTCAGCGGCTTGCCGGCGCGCGGCCATAGAGCAGCAGCATAGCGACGATGACGACGCCGTAGATGATCTGCCGCCCCGCCTCCGGCATCTGCATGACGGAGAGAATTGATTGCAGGAGCGTGATCAGGATGACGCCGGCGACGGTACCGAGATAGGAGCCCCGCCCGCCGAGGATCGAGGTGCCGCCGAGCACCACGGCGGCGATCGACGGCAGCAGATAGGCATCGCCCATCGACTGTGCCGCCTTGGAGGCATAGCCGGCCAACAGCACGCCGCCGAAGGCCGAGAGCCCACCGGAAACCGCAAAGGCGATCATCACCACGCGCCGTGTGTCGATGCCGGAAAGATAGGCGGCACGCTCGCGGTTGCCGATGCCGTAGACAGTGCGGCCGAAGCCGGTGCGGGTCAGCACGAACACCATTGCGGCGCCGATCAGCGCCCAGATGAGAACTGCGTTCGGCACGCCAGGAACGGCAAAGCCGGTCGCCAGATAGCGCATCGCACCGGTTGCCGAATCCTGCGGCGAGAAACCGCCCGTATAGACCACCATCAGCCCCTGCGCGACCGCGTTGGTGGCGAGCGTGATGATCATCGAGGGAATGCGCAGATAGGCGACGCCAATGCCGTTGACGATGCCGATCAGGACACCGCAGAAGATGCCGAACGGAATGGCAAGCGCCACGCCGACAGGGCCGTACGCGGCTGCGGCACAGGCCATCATGGCGCCGACCGCCACCGACCATGGCACCGACAGGTCGATCTGGCCGAGCAGGATGACCAGCATCATGCCGGTGGCGATGACGCCGAGAAACGAGGCCACCTTGAGCTGCTGCAGCAGGTATTCAGGCGACAGGAAGCTGCGCGAATAGAGGCTGCCGAGCAACAGCAGCAGCACGATACAAGCGAACGCCGTCAGCACCGCCGGGTCGGCGCGGCGAAGGAATTTCGGCATGCGGCCGGCGAGACCACTTACAGTCGTTTCGCTCACAGGAACCACTCCAGCCGGTTGCGGACCCGAAACAGGGCGAAGGCGCCGAGGCTGACCGCGATCAGCAGGATCACGCCCTGGAACAGCGGCTGCCAGAGCGGATCGAAATCGAAGACGAACAGCAGGTCGCCGATGGTGCGGAAGGCGAGCGCGCCGAAGATCGCGCCGATGGCGCTGCCCTTGCCGCCGAACAGCGACACGCCGCCGAGCACGACCGCGGCGATTGAAAACAGCGTGTAGGCGTTGCCGCTCGCATAGGCCGCATCGCCGGTATAGGTGAAGAACGTCAGGAACAGCCCGCCGATCGCGGCAAGCAGCCCGGCAAGCGCATAGGCGGCGAACTTTCCACGCCGGATCGGCACGCCGGACATGTAGGCCGCCATCTCCGAGGAGCCGGCTGCATAAGCGGCGCGGCCGAGCACCGACCGGCTGAACGGCACCCAGACGACAAGCACGACCGCCACCAGCGCCACCAGGCTCGCCGGCACAATACCAAACAGGCGCCCGGTCAGCGCGTCGGCGAGCCCCTCATTGACCGAGCCGCCCGGAAACGGCCGCAGCAGCAGCGCGATGCCGAAATAGACCGCGCCGGTGGCGATGGTGGCGACGATCGGCTGCAGGCGCCCATAGATAACGATGGCGCCGTTGATTGCCCCGCACAGCAGCCCGGTGCCGAGCACGGCGATGACGCCGAAGGCGGTCTCGATGCCGGTGCCGACGACCAGCCACGACGCCAGGCAGTTGGTCAGCGTGAAGATCATGCCGACGGAGAGGTCGATGCCGGCGGTGATCACCACCAGCGTCTGCGCCATGGCGACGAAGGCGAGCAGCACGCCCTTGTTCGAAGCCGTCTGTACGACGTTGGCGGTGAAGCCCGCCGGATGGTTCGAGGTGTAGATGACGAACATGACGACGAAGATGCCGAACGCCAGCAGCGTTCCGCGCTGTTCGGCAAGCCAGTAGCGCCAATCCTTCACGCGTCCGCTCCTTGCTTTGGCATCTCTTCGTGAATGTTGAGCGCGCTGGCGATCAGCGCCCGCTCAGTGATTTCGGCGCCGACCAGTTCACGCTTTACCGCGCCGTCATAGAGCACCAGCACCCGGTCGCAGCAGCCGATCAGCTCGTCATAGTCGGTCGAATAGAACAGGATTGCCGCGCCGCCGTCGGCAAGCTTGCGCATCAATTGGTAAAGCTCCTGCTTGGTCCCGACATCGATGCCGCGTGTCGGATCGTTGAGCAGGATGATGCGCGGCTGCCGCATCAGCCATTTGGCGATGACGACCTTCTGCTGGTTGCCGCCGGACAGCGCGCCGACCGGAATGTCGAGGCCGGCCGTCTTGATCGCCAGAAGACCGACCATGTCGTCGATCAGCCGCTGCTCGGCGGCGCGATCGATGATGCCGGCCCTGGACAGCCGGTCAAGGGCGGCGAAGGAGAGGTTTTCGCGCACCGTCATCGGCAGCATCAAGCCTTCGGTCTTGCGGTCCTCCGGGATCAGCGCCATGCCGATCCGGTCATCGCGCGCGGCGGCCGGGCTGGCGATCGCCACCGGCCTGCCGTCGATCAGGATTTGGCCCGACAGGCCGCGCAGCACACCGAAGAAGGCGAGCAGCAATTCGCGCTGGCCCTGGCCGTCGAGGCCGCCAAGCCCTACCACCTCGCCCGCCCCGACCGACAGCGAGACATCGTGCAGCCGATCAGTCCATGACAGGCTGCGCGCCTCGAGAGCCGGCGTGGCTGCAGCAGCCGCCCGCGCGGGCTTGGGCGGAAAGATGTGGCTGTATTCGCGCCCGATCATCAGTTCGACGACCTCATTGTCGCTCTTGGTGCCGGCCGCATAGCTGGCGACATTGCGGCCATTGCGGAACACCGTGCACTGGTCGGCCAGCTCGGCGATCTCGTTCATGCGGTGCGATATGTAGAGCAGCGCCAGCCCTTCCGAACGCAACCGCTTCAACACGGCAAAAACCCTGGCGACGTCAGCGGCGGTCAGCGCCGAGGTCGCCTCGTCGAGGATCAGGATGCGTGGCTTGCGCGCCAGTGCCTTGGCGATCTCGACCATCTGCCTTCTTGAAAGAGGAAGATCCTTGACCAGCGCCAGTGGATGGATATCGGAGGCGCCAGCGCGAGCCAGGGCTTCTTCCGCAACGCGGCGCTGTGCCTTGCGGTCGATCATGCCGAAACGCTTGGGCGGATCGGAAATGGCGATGTTGTCAGCCACGCTGAGTTCGGGGACGAGCGACAGTTCCTGGAAGATGCACACGATGCCGGCCTGGTTGGCGGCGGCCGGCGAAGCGAAGGTCACTTCGCTTCCGTCCAGCATCATGCGGCCTTCGTCGGGCGCGACGACCCCCGCCATGACCTTGATCAGCGTCGATTTGCCGGCGCCGTTCTCGCCGAGAATGGCGTGGATGCTGCCTGGAGTGACCGACAGCTCGGCCTTTTCCAGCGCCCGCACGCCGCCATAGCGCTTGGATATGCCTTCCATGCGGAAGAGCGGAACCGCACCGTCCATCGGCCCTCCCCAGGCGCTTGGCAATCAGGATGTCGAGCGCCGACGCCGCGGGATTTCCCGCGGCGTCGGGCTGTTGGAGCTTACTGGTTTTCCTTGCTCTGGCCCATGATTTCCTGCGCCGTGAAATTGATGCCGCAGGTCGGGAAGGAATTGCCGACGAAGAAATTGTCGGACTGGTCGGGGAAGTAATCCTGGCCTGCCTTGAAGTTCGGATCCTCGACGATCGCCAGCGGCAGCTTGACCGCTTGCGGCACGACCTGGCCTTCAAGTGCCGCAATCGCTGTCTTGATGGCAACCGCAACCTGGGCCGGGCCGGTACCGGCCGACGAGCATTTCAGGCCGTCAGCGGCGAACTTGGCGCAGAATTTGCGGAAGCCATTCTCCGTCTCGCCGCCGAACGGCACGAACGGATGCTTGGCATCGATCATCGCCTGCACGATGCCGGTATCGCCGCCCTGCCCGGTAACGCCGTCGAAGGGACCATTGGTGGCAATGGCGTCGGCCGAAGCCTTTTGCGCAACGCCGTCATCCCATTTGCCGACGACCTCGGTGACATCCCACTTCTTGCCGGACGCGTCGAGAACCTCGTGGATGCCGTTGTGACGGTCGGTGTCGACGGACGTGCCGGCGACGCCGCGCACTTCCAGCACCTTGCCGCCGTTCGGCACGTGCTTGACCAGCCAGTTGCCCCACAATTCGCCAAGGCCTTTCTGGTCGACATTGACGTTGATGGCATCCTTGGTGTCGAGGATGTTGTCGAAAGCGACCAGCACGACGCCGGCTTCCTTGGCCCGCTTGATGACAGGGCCGAATGCGGTCGGATTCTGAGCGTTGACGACAATCGCGTCATAGCCGGAATCGATGAAATTGTTGATTGCCGAAATCTGGGCCGGCACGTCTTCGCCGGTCGAGACCACCTTGAATTCCTTGAGCTTGGCTGCGACCTCCGGCTGCGCTGCATAGGCCTTCGCCGTCTGCACCATCTGGATGCGCCACGTGTTGGCGATGTAGCCGTTGGCCAGAGCGATGCGGTATGGGCCGTCTTTTTTGGGGAACTTGAAGAACTGCGTATCGGCAGACCAGGGCGCGAAGCACTCAGGCTCGGCCGATGGCCCCTTGACGATTTCAGGATCGGCGATCGCCGACGAGCTCAGCATGACAAAAGCAGTGGCGGCAACGATACCGCCAACGAGTGACTTGATCATCGAATATTCCTCCCAGTTGCAGTTTTGTTTGTTGTTACGTCGATGAATTTGCGCGTTCCCGGCCCGGCACCTCCCGCCTTACCCGTTGCGCGTTCAGGTGGCCGAATGCCGACCCGATTTCCTCCTTTATTGCCCGGCTAATCCCGCAAAAAACTATCATATTATACATAATAAACAAGCATGAGCTGTCGCTTATGTATAATAAACAGACTCCGCTCTTCGAGGCGAAATTCCGACCGTGGAAAGTGGTAGCGCTACCATGACGTTATGTAAAGCGCCATTTACATTGCGTTGAGCTCGCTTCAGCGCGCCGTGCTTTCACGTCGCTTGAGTTCGAAGCCGAGGTCGACGACCCGCTGCTCCGGCCTGTTGCCCTCGATAGCCGCAAGCGCCATAGCGACAGCCCGCCGGCCGATCTCGTAGCGATAGGTCCGAACGCTGGTGACCGACGGGAAAGCAACCTCCATCATGTCCAGATCGTTGAAGCCGACGATGCCGATCGTCTTCGGCACGGCGATCGAAGCGCGATGGCATTCGAACAGCACGCCAAGCGCGATATCGTCATTGTTGCAGAATACCGCGTCGAGGCTCGGCACCTTGGCCAGCGCGTCGCGGAACAATTCGCGGCCGAGTGTCACGCTGGAGGGCACCGGCGTCGTGGTCGTGAGCCTCGGATCGAACAGGCCGGCCGCCTCCATCGCCGCGCGATAGCCGGCAAGCCGCCGCTGCGAACGCGGATCCATGCGCGCGCCGATGAAGCCGATCCGGCGATAGCCCGCCTCGATCAGATGTTCCGCCGCCGCCTTGCCGCCCTCGAAATGTGAGAAACCGACCATCATGTCGACCGGATCGGGCCCGGTCTCCATCACCTGCACCACCGGACAGCCTGCCGTTTCCAGCAGTTTTCGCGAGGCCGGCGTCTGGTCGATGCCGGCCACGATCAGCGCGGCCGGGCGTTGCGGGCCAAACACCTGCAGCAGCCGCTCTTCCTCGAGGCCGGAATAGTGGGTGTTGCCGAGCTGGATGCGGAAAGGGCCGTCCGACAGGCTGTCGTAGATGCCGCGCACCACTTCGGCAAAGACGTTGTTGGTAAGCGACGGTACCAGGACGCCAAACACCTCGGCGCGCGCCGAAGCCAGCGCCCGCGCGTTCGGGTCGGGCACATAGCCGAGCTCGTTCACCGCAGACTCGATCTGGCGGCGCAGATCTTCCGAGACACGCCCCGGCTCACGCAAGGCGCGCGATACGGTAATGGCGCCGACGCCGGCCTTGCGGGCGACGTCGGCGATGGTCGGGCGGCCGCCGCCGCGGCGCGAGCGCGGCTTGATCACTATACTCGTCCCGACGCCGGGCAACCGCCCAGACGCGACCGTGAGACGATGTTCAGGGTCTTTGCCACTGCTGCCTTGCCAACCCGTTGCCACACCTTGTCTGGCGTCGCGCAGCCTTCGGCTATTGTCAAGCGACGGCCGGAGAGACTGTGCCCGTATCGCCGTGCTTCAGGCCGTCACAGCAGCGCTGCGGCGGGCCTTCCACAGCAGCAGCGCCATGGCCAAAATGTTCAGCAGGTTCCAGGCAATGCCGTTGAGGAACGCGGCGGCATACGAACCGGTCAAATCGTAGATCCAGCCCGACATCCAGCCGCCAATAGCCATGCCGAAGATGGTCGCCATCATAACGATGCCGACGCGCTGGCCAGCCTCTTTGGCAGGCATATATTCGCGCACGATGATCGCATAACAGGGCACGATGCCGCCCTGCGACAGGCCGAAGACCAGCGAGACGACATAAAGCGAGGCCAGCCCGTCGAACGGGATATAGAACAACAGCGACAGGCATTGCAGCACCGAGCCGATCAGGAGGGTTTTCACGCCGCCGATGCGATCGGCAAGGAAACCCGAGCCAAGCCGGCTGACGACGCCGGCCGCCAGCATGATCGACAGCATATCGGCGCCATGCGCCACGCCGTAGCCGAGATCCATGCAATAGGCGACGATATGGACTTGCGGCATCGACATCGCCACGCAGCAGCCGAGCCCGGCGACGATGAGCAGCGCCTGCAAGGCCGCCGGCGACAGCGAGATCGGCTGGACCACGCGGCTGCCCGGCGATCCGGGAGCCGCCTGGGGCGGTGCGCCGCGCCGGAGCAGCAGGATCAGCGGCACCATGGTGACCAGGCAGACGACACCGATCGCGGCATAGGTGAAGCGCCAGCCTTCGGTCTGCATGACATAGGGCATCGCCGTCGGCCAGATCGCTCCGGCGAGATAGTTGCCGGACGCGGCAGCCGTCACCGCAACGCCGCGGCGCCGGTTGAACCAGTGCGAGATGTCGGCAATCAGCGGCCCGAAGATCGCCGACGAGCCGACGCCGATCAACAGGCCCTGGACGAGGGTGAACTGCAGGATCGAACTGGTCAGCGACGCCAGCAGGAAGCCGGCGCCAAGTGTAATCGCGGCAATCAGCGCCGGAACCCAATACCCCACGCGGTCGATGGCGCGGCCGAACAGCACATTGCCGGCGGCAAAGCCGACCATGGTCGCAGTATACGGCATCGAGGCAGCGGCGCGATCGACGCCGAATTCTGCCTGCACGGCGGGCAGCACCACGACCACCGCCCACATGCCGACCCCGCCTATGGTTGCCAGCAGCATCGAGACGCCGAGCCGTATCCAGGCATAGGCACTGTCGATGCCGGAACTTGCTGCCTGGTTTGAGACGATGGGGGTCAAGAACGTTTCCTGTCCGCAGTTCTTAAATCGGCGGTTCTGACCACTATCAGCGCATTCGCATCGCGGAGCAGCGCCACGACGGGCCAATCCGTGGCTCCAGGGATTCGGGCCGAAGTGGAACAGTGGCGCACCATAGGGCGTTTTCTTTTCGAACGAGCTTGTGGAAGGAGTTTGCCATGACCGCGCAACGGAAATGGTCTGCCGACGTCACCGAGCATAGCGACGCGCTGGATCTCGAGGAGCACATCTTCGAATCCCACGATCCGAGGAAGATCGCCGCCTCGCTGAAGCGGTCGGCCGAGCACAGCGACCGGCGCAAGGCGGGGCCGTTTCAATCCGCCATGTCGATGCTGAATTTCTACATCAACCGCGCCGGCAAGAACCTGCCGGCGGCGCAGAAGAAAGTGCTGGAGGACGCAAAGGACGAACTGCGCGTCCTTTTTGGCCGCCCAAAGGAAGACTAGAATCGGTCACTATTGATTGGTTCTGCCAAATCAGGCTGAACTGGACCTAGTGACAGGGCCTCTTTGTCGCCAGTCTGCAGACTGGCTTGCATTCGCAAGCCTGCAAAAGCCTGGCGTCATGACGGTCAAGATCGGCATCAATCCCATCACCTGGAGCAATGACGACGTCCCGGCGCTTGGCGGCGACACGCCGCTGCAGACCTGCCTGTCCGAAACCGCACAGGCCGGTTATCGCGGCACCGAGCTCGGCGGGAAATTTCCGCGCCAGGCTGAGGTGCTTGGGCCGCTCCTGTCCTCCTATGGCCTGGAACTCGTCTCCGGCTGGTATGATGGCCGCATCCTCGACCGTACGGTCGAAGAGGAATTCGCGGCGATTACCCCGCATCTGGCGTTGCTGCGCGACCTCGGCGCCAAGGTCGTCGTCTATGCCGACACCTCGCGCGGTCGCCATGACGGCATTTTCGCACCGATCTCCGAGCGTCCGCGCCTCGCCGACGGCGACTGGCGGGCCTATGGCGAGAAACTGACCGCCCTCGCCGACAGCATGGCCGCATTCGGGGTCGGCATGGCCTTCCACCACCACATGGGTACCTTCGTCGAGACGGACGATGAAGTCGACAGGCTGATGGCGGCGACGGGCCGAAGCGTCGGCCTTTTGTTCGATACCGGCCACTGCCTGTTTTCGGGCGGCGACCCGCAATCGCTGTTGCAGCGGCATCTCGACCGTATCGTGCATTTCCATTGCAAGGATGTTCGCACGGCGGTGCTGGAAAAGGCACGCCGCGAGGACATGAGCTTCATGGCGGCGGTAGTGGACGGCATTTTTACCGTGCCCGGCGATGGCTCGGTCGATTTCCTGTCATTGCTGAAACCCCTCGCCGCGCGCGGCTATGAAGGTTGGATCGTTGTCGAGGCTGAGCAGGATCCGGCCAAGGCGCATCCGCTGACCTATGCCAGCAAGGGCTATTTCTCGCTGCTCGCCACCGCCCGGCAGGCCGGCTTCGAAGTGGCGACGCGGCAGGCAAACTGACCGGCCCGCATTGCGAGCCGGAGGAACATAATGGGCGCGCGCCTCGATGGGGTTAGCGACGCGAATGCGCCCGGCGATCCGCGCCGCCTTGCTCCCTGCGCGGCGCGGATCGCAGAATCCCGGCTCTGGATTTCAAACCCCGACGTTCGAGCTTGAGGCCGGCCGGAAGCCGTGCCTTGATGCAACCGAGGAGGAGCGACATGGCTTTCGAAGCTGCGCTTGGCATGGAACGGCTTTGCACCATCCGGGAGATTGCCGAGAAGGCGGAACTTGGCGCCGCCACCGTTCATCGCGCGCTGAAGAACAGCCGCGAGGTCCACCCCGAAACCAGGCGACTGGTGCTTGATACCGTCTGTCGGCTCAACGAGGAAAAGATCGCCCGCGCCGCCCGGTTCGTCGGGGGATAGTGCCTTGGCCGACCACATGCGCCTTTCCCTCGACATCATGTCGGTCGACCGCGCTTCGGAAGAACCGATGCATCGTCAGATCTACGCCGCCTTGCGACGCTTCATCCTTGACGGCCAAATCCCGCAGAACACGCTGCTGCCGTCGACGCGCTCGCTGGCCGAAGATCTGAAGGTCGGGCGCAACACGGTCATCGCCGCCTATGACCAGCTCCTCGCCGAAGGTTTTATCGAGGCGCGTGCCGGATCGGGCACCTGGGTAGCGCCGATCCAGCAGAACCGCCCCTTGGCATCTCTGCGCGCCGGACTGGCAGCGCCGCAAAAACTGTCGCGGCGCGGTCAGACCATCGTCAACGGCCCGCAACCGCCGCGTAATGCCGGCGTCATTAATTTCCATCCGGGCGTGCCTGAAACGGCGTCGTTTCCGTTCACCATCTGGTCAAGCCTTCTGGTGCGTAATGCACGCAGCCGCGACGAGAGCCTGCTTGGCTATCTCTCCTTTGCCGGCCACCCCGGCCTGCGTCAGGCCATTGCCTCGACCATCGGCCTGTCGCGCGGCATCAGCTGCACCGCCGACCAGGTGATCATCGTCACCGGTGCACAAGCAGCACTCGATCTCGTCTCGCGCGTGCTGATGGACGAAGGCGACCATGTCTGGATGGAGGAGCCCGGCTATCTCGGCGCCAAGAGCGCCTTTCTCGCCAGCGGCGCCAGGCTGGCACCGTTGAAGGTCGACCGGCGTGGCTGGCATCTTGCCGATCCGGAGCTGCCGCCGCCGCGGCTGATCTATGTGACGCCATCCTGCCAATGGCCGTTCGGCACCATCATGCGCATCGAGGAGCGATTGCAGTTGCTCGACATCGCCGAACGCAACGGCGCCTGGATCGTCGAGGATGACTATGACGGCGAATACCGGTTCCGCGGCCGGCCGGTGCCGGCGCTGCGCGGGCTCGATCATGCCGACCGCGTCGTCTATATCGGCAGCTTCGGCAAGACGCTGATCCCGGCGCTGCGCATCGGCTATCTGATCGTGCCGCGCGAACTGTCGGTGCCGTTCGACCGGGCGGTGAGCATCACCGGCCAGTTCGCGCCGCTGATCCTGCAGGCAACGGTCAACGATTTCATCACGCAGGGCTATTTCGCCACGCACCTCAAACGCATGCGCCGGCTCTACGCGCGCCGGCAGGCGAACTTCGTCAAGCTGTGCCAGGAGCATCTGGCGGAATGGCTGACCGTCACGGAAAACGATTCCGGCATGCAGCTGCTGGCGAGCTTCGTCAGGCCCTACAAGGACAGCGACGTGGTCGCCGCCGCCGTCAAGGAGGGGCTCGACGTCCAGGGCATCTCGATCAACTACCATTCCACAGAACCCGAGCACGGCCTGCTGCTCGGCTATGCGGCAATGGACGAACGCCAGATCCTGCGCGCGGTGCTGGCGCTGCGCGCCGCGTTCCTAAGGTTGGACAGAAGCTAGAGCCAGGCTTCCCCAATCCGGGCTTTCCGGCGCCGGCGCATGTTGCCTGGCAAGATCGGGAATCCCTAGGATCCCGGCTAGCGACGCCGATGCAGCCACGGCCGCGCCCGCTTCGCTCTCTTGGCGCGAAGAGATCGCCCCACGGATCAGCCGCGCGCGCTTACCCTACTGCTTGATCTCGGGTTCGACGAGTTTCGCCAGATTCGCAGCGACTCCTGCCAGCCGAGATAGCAGGCCTCAACCGGGATGGCATCTGGAATACCGGCCTGCGTGATATTCACTTCGGTGCCGACCGACACTTTCTTCAATGTCACGGTCACCTCGATCTCGCCGGGCAGGTTGGGGTCGTCGAACCGGTCGGTGTAGCGCAGCTGCTCATTGGGCACGAGCTCGACATATTCGCCCCCGAACGAGTGGCTGTCGCCGGTGGTGAAGTTGCGGAAGGACATTTTGAACGTACCGCCGACTTTCGCCTCGAAGTGATGAACCGTGCAGGTGAAGCCGTTCGGCGGCAGCCATTTCGCAAGTGCATCCGCTTCGAGGAACGCGCGGTAGACTTTCTCCGGGCTGGTTGTCAGAACGCGGTGCAGACGTACGGTGCCGGGCATATCGTTAATCCTCCGTGGTTGGTGATCGATGCCCCTAGGACGAGCGGGAGCCCGGCCTATCCGACACGGGCCTGCGGATTTTTTGACGACCGGTTATGCCGGCCGGAATCCCCGCCCGGCCGCCGGACAAGGAACTCGGCCGCAGGGTAGCAAACCGCGTCGGAACTGGTCTAGTTCACACTGTCGAACTTCTGCAGATCAACCGGTGCCGCTTTGCGCAATTCGACATCATCCAGCGAAGCATTTTCCAGCGCCACCCGCGCCGCCGCGTCGATGTTGTGGATCATGTCCTGAATATCGGTATCGTCATGCGCCGGGTTCATGGCGATCATCACCGTGCGATTGAGGATGTCGAGCGAGCGCTTGCCGAGGTCGTCGGCGTAATCCAGCCGCAGGCCCTGGTTCTCGGGCAATGCATAAGGATTGAGCGCCGGATGATGCGCCCCTTCATGCATCAGCACCTGGTCCCACTGGGTGAAATTGTGACGGCCGGTCTTGCCGGCAACGACGCTCGGAATGGTCTTCGAAAAAGTCTGCGCCGCCTGCTCGCTCGGCAGTAGGTACATCACCTGTGCGGCGCAATCGTCGTCCGGGCTGTTCATCGGCGACGGTGTCAGACCGAGATTGCCGAGATGGCGGGTGCCGGCCAGCACCATCTTCTTCTCGGCGCGCATCGCCTCGATGATGCCGTCCAGTCGATCGAGTTGGACGTTGAGCATCGCCCCCATCAGTTCGGAAGCACGCGCGCCGATGCCGGCGAAGGGTTTGATGCTGTCGCTTCTGCCCTGCCAGTAGAAATGGCAAGGGTCGATGGCGCAGCGCGCCCGCTCCGCCACTTTCGGGTCGCTGGTGGCAATGCCGCCGCCCTCGCCCGAGGTCATGTTCTTGAAGTAGTTGAAGGAATAGGCGCCGGCATGGCCGATCGAGCCGAGCTTGCGGCCCTCATAGCCGCCGCCGATGCCTTGGCAGACATCCTCGAGCACCAGCAAGCCGCGCTTGGCAGCAATGTCCATGATCGCATTCATGTTGCAGGCCGCGCCCCACATATGCACCGGGATGACCGCCCTGGTGCGCGGCCCGATGGCATCGCGCAAGGCGACGGGATCGATGGTCAGGCTCTCGTCGATGTCGACGATGACGGGAATGGCCCCGACCGACAGCACCGCGGTCGCTGTCGCCATATAGGTGTGCGCGGGCACCAGGACCTCGTCCCCCGGACCGATGCCGAGCCCGATCAGGCCGGCCGCGAGCCCATAGGTGCCGCTGGCGGCCAGTGCGAAATGCTCGACGCCAAGATGCTGCGCATAGCGGGCCTCGAAGCGGTCGCATTCGCTGTCCTTGCCGTAACGAAACAGCGCGCCCGAGCGGATCACCCTGGCAATGGCTTCGATTTCCTCTTCGCCGGCGGTGTACATGGCAGGCCTCCAAGTTACTTGGTAGTTTGGGTCACTTGGTAATGTGGGTCGCTTGATGGTGTGGACAGCTGTAGGCTTGTGGGCACAGTTTGGAAGAACCACTCCGCCGCTATTCGACCAAGCCATCTGCGCCCGGAAGACGGTTCCTATGAGTGGTTTTGAACCCTGATTGGGGAAATCGGCAGCTAAGTGTCTCAGCCGGCAGGCAAATCGTACCCATCCGAATTCGCCAAAGTGGCCCTGTCGGAAAGCCAGCTTTCGGCGTTCCATTCCGGCCAGTTGGGCAAACGGTTGGTTCCATGAAATACGGGACACACTTTGGAAGACCCTCGAGACCGGCGCGCCGGCGGAAAGGCCGACATTCGTGAACGCCGCCGGCTCCAGCAAACGGATCGTGCTCCACGAGGACGATGTCGGCATGTGCCACGGCGCCAACAGCGCCTTTCTCGAATTGAACGGGCTAGGTGTCTGCAGTTCCGGCGCGGTGATGGTGCCGTGCCCGTGGTTCCTCGAAATGGCCGAAAGCGCCGCAGCCAACCCTGGCCTTGACCTTGGCGTCCACCTGACGCTGAACAGCGAGAAACAGCACTACAAATGGCGGCCGCTGACCGCGCCGTCGCGGGCGGCCGGCCTGACCGACGAGTTCGGCTTCTTATGGCCCGACGTGGCGACCACGCGCCGCAAGGCGGTGCCGCAGGCGGTCGAGGCCGAGCTTCGCGCCCAGATCGACACCGCCTATCGCGCCGGCATCGACGTCACCCACCTCGACGCGCATATGGGCGCAGCATTGTCGCCCGAATTTTGCGACATCTACATCAAGCTCGGGCTCGAATATCAGCTGCCCGTGCTGCTGACCAAGACCCTGTCCGCTTATTCCCCCAACGACAATCTGGTCGGCGTCACCGAGGAGGCGTTCCAGCGCGGCGTGGCGCTGGCCCGCGCCGGCGGCTTTGCCATTTTCGACGCCGCCATCCAGACGACCTGGGGCCGGCCGCGCTCCAGGCCGATCGAGCCCGTTTACAAAGCGCTCATCGAGGGTGTGCGCGAGGGCCTGACTTTCTTTTGCCTGCATTGCAACGCGCCCGGTGAACTCGAGCTGATCGAGCCGCGCTCCGCCTATATCCGCACCCAAGAGTACGAGCTGTTCCGCGACCAGGGCTTTCGCGACTGGCTCGCCGCACAGCCGATCGATGTCATCGGCATGAAGCCGTTGCGCGAGGAGCTTCGCGCAGCACTCTCGGCCGGGCGATCGTCAACATCAGCCCGCGGCAACAACGCGGGCGAACAGCGATTGACGTCGGCAAAGGCCCGCAAAGCGGCCACCCGATCCGCGACGTGAGCCGATCGTCGCGGCCGGAAAACGGCGCCAGAGGGATTGGAACTGCAACGACAAATGGGAGAATAAGATGAAAACTCTTCTGAAAGCGGCATTGGGCGCCTTCGTCACGGCGGGCCTGATGACAGGCATTGCATATGCCGCGGGCCTCAAGGATCCGAAGGACGTCCACATCACGTTCGTCGTGCATGGGTCGGCGTCCGATCCCTATTGGTCGGTGGTCAAGCGCGGCGTCGATGACGCGGCCGCCCTCACCGGCGCCAAGGTCGAATATTACGCGCCGCAGGTCTTCGACGTGGTCGAGCAGGCCCGGCTTCTGGACGCCGCCATCGCCACCAAGCCGGACGGCATCGCGGTCTCCATCGCCGACGCCAATGCACTCGGCAAATCCGTCAAATCCGGGCTTGCCGCCAATATTCCGATGGTGGTTCTGGATTCCGGCGAGAAGGAAGGCGCCGAGCTCGGCACCACGCTCTATGTCGGCACCGTTTCCGAATATGATTCCGGCAAGAAGGCCGGCGAGCGGCTGGCCAAGGAAGGCACGCTCAAGGTCGTCTGCATCAACCACGAGGTCGGCAATGTCAGCCTCGACCAGCGCTGCCAGGGCCTCAATGACGGGCTGAAGCCATCCGGCGGCGGCACCGAGGTTCTGGCCGTGGCGCCCGATCCGGCCGACATCCAGCGCCGCACCGAAGCCTATCTGTCGGCGCATCCCGACACCCAAGCCGTCTTTGCGCTTGGTGCCACCGCCGCCAATCCGCTGATCCCGATGTTCCGCGACAAGGAACTGTTCGGCAAGCTCAAGCTCTACACTTTCGACATCAGCCCGGAGGTCCTCGACTCTGTCGTCGCCGGCGAAATGGGCTTCGGCATGGACGCCCAGCAATATCTGATGGGCTATCTGCCGGTGATCTATCTGGTCGAGCAGGCGACGCACGGCTTCTGGCCGCAGAACAACGCCTATACCGGGCCGCTGTTCATCGACTCGCCAGAAAAAGCCAAGGCGATCCTGGCCCTCGCCAAAGAGGGCATCCGCTAGGCCAGCACTCCGACGGAACGGGAGAATGCGCCAGGCGCTCTCCCGATCCGTTCGAAGATTGCGAATTGAGCGATTGGAGAGCCTAATGGCGGTCGTGGAAGACAAGGCGATACCTCCGGGCGAACTGAAGGCGACCGACCGCTTCGGCATGACGTCGAAGCGGGCCGCCGGCGCCGACGAGCGGCTGGCCAGCACCGGCAAGCTGACCCAGTGGCTGCGCCGGCCGGAAGCCGGTGCTGCCGGCGGGCTGCTTGCGACGATCATCATCTTTGCGCTGCTGCCGGGCGCGGCGAACCTCTATTCGCTGCAGGGGTCGATGACCTTCCTGACGCTGTCGGCGGAGCTCGGCATCGTCGCCACCGCAGCAGCACTTCTCATCATCGCCGGCGAGTTCGACCTTTCGGTCGGCTCCATGGTCGGCTTTGCCGGTGTCGTCATCGGGCTGACGGTGAAATACTGGGGCCTGCCGTTATGGGGCGGCATCGCCTGTGCCTTCGCCGTTGCCATCCTCACCGGCTATCTCAATGGCCTGATCGTGGTGAAGACGCGCCTGCCCTCCTTCATCGTCACGCTCGCCACGCTCTATATCCTGCGCGGACTGTCGATCGGCATCA
The DNA here is from genome assembly GCF_040317695.1 of Mesorhizobium sp. M1403. Taxonomy (NCBI): domain Bacteria; kingdom Pseudomonadati; phylum Pseudomonadota; class Alphaproteobacteria; order Hyphomicrobiales; family Phyllobacteriaceae; genus Mesorhizobium; species Mesorhizobium sp. M1403. Next base: position 146,652 of record NZ_JAMYKY010000008.1, read on the forward strand.
CCCGCGCCGTCACCGGCCGCACACAAATTCCCTACATCCTCGAAGGCGCACCGGACCCGGCGACGGCTGGCCTGTTCAACGGCCATCTGCTCACCGGCCTGTTCCACTGGATGGGCGCGCAAGGCTGGATCGGCACCCGCAGCGACGGCATTCCCTTCGTCGCCGGCATTCCGATGTCGATCGTCTGGTGGCTTGGCCTGACGGCGCTGGCCGGCTACGTGCTCACCCAGACGAAATACGGCAACTGGATTTTCGCTACCGGCGGCGACCTGATCGCCGCCCGCAACGTCGGCGTGCCGGTCGATCGCGTCAAGATCAGCCTGTTCATCTACACCGCTTGCGCGGCGACGCTGCTTGCCACCATCCAGGTGATGGAGGCGGGCTCCGCCGACACCACGCGCGGCCTGCTCAAGGAGTTCGAGGCGATCATCGCCGCCGTCATCGGCGGCGTGCTGCTCACCGGCGGCTACGGCACAGTCTATGGTGTGCTGTTCGGCGCGCTGATCTTCGGGCTGGTGCAGATGGGCATCTTCTACACCGGCATCGACACCGACTGGTTCAAGGTCTTCCTCGGCATCGTCATCCTGATGGCCGTGCTGGTCAACAACTACATCAGGCTGAAGGCGCTCGGCCGCGGAGGTGGCAAATGACCGAGCGGGCCCAAATGAGCGAACCCGCAATGGAACTGCGCGGCGTCAGCGTCAATTTCGGCTCGGTGCGCGCGCTCCAGGACATCGACATCAAGGTCTATCCGGGCGAGGTCCACTGCCTGCTCGGCGACAACGGCGCCGGCAAGTCGACGCTGATCAAGGTTCTGTCCGGCGTCTACCGGCCGAGCAAAGGCGAAATCCTGGTCGACGGCAAGCCGGTCACCTTCCGCAGCCCGCGCGACGCGCAGGAGCTCGGCGTGGCAACGGTGTTCCAGGACCTCGGCATGATCTCGCTGATGTCGATCACCCGCAACTTCTTCCTCGGCCGCGAACCGACCAAAAGCAGCCTGCCCTTCTCGCGCATCGACAAGGAGCGCGCCAACACTATCGCCAGGCAGGCAATGGCCGATATCGGCATCGATGTGCGCGACCCGACGCAAGCCGTCGGCACGCTGTCGGGCGGCGAGCGCCAGTCGGTGGCGATCGCCCGCGCCGTGCATTTTGGCGCGCGCGTGCTGATCCTTGACGAGCCGACCTCGGCACTCGGCGTCCACCAGGCGGCGATGGTGCTGAAGTTCATCATCGAAGCACGCATGCGGGGCCTGGCCGTGATCTTCATCAGCCACAACATCCACCATGCCTATCCGGTCGGCGACACCTTCACGCTGCTCAACCGCGGCCGCAATCGCGGTACCTACGCCAAATCGGACATCTCGCGCGACGAGGTCATCTCGATCATGTCGGGTGGCGAGGATCTGAAGGCGGTCGAGGCGGAGATTGCCGGCCTGCTCGCCCAGATCGGCAACCGGCCGCCTGCGGCGGCTTGAGCTGACAATCGGACATCGCGGGGATGATGGCATGAGCAGGTTACGCGTCGGGGTCGTCGGCGCCGGCATGATCTCGCAGGTCGAGCATATTCCCAATCTGCTGCGCCTCGGTGAATTGTTCGAGCTGGTCGGCGTCGCCGACCCCTCCAGGATTTCACGGCAGTTCGTCACTGACACCCATGGCATCGCCAATTTCGAAACGATCGACCAGCTCTTCGACCAGCGCCTCGACGCGGTAGTGATCGGCTCGCCGGACCCATTGCATCACGAACAGGTGCTGGCGGCGCTGGCGCGCGGCCTGCATGTCTTTTGCGAAAAGCCGCTCTGCTATTCCCTGGCGGAAATCGCCGAGATCGTCGCCGCGCGCGATGCCGCCAGGAAAATCATGCAAGTCGGCTACATGAAGCGCTTCGATCCGAGCTACCGGCTGGCGCTCGCTTCGCTGCCGGGGGCATCGAGCACGCTGCGCTCGGTCTCGGTGGAAGTGAACGATCCCGACGCCTGGCCGTTCATCGCCCACCTGCCCTACAGGCGCGGCACCGATATCCCGAAGGACATGGTCGCCGCTGTCGCCGCCAAGCAGAAGCGCCAGGTCGAACAAGCCATTGGCGTGCCTTTCACTGATCTCGCTTTCCGTGGATTTACCGGCGCTTACAGCTCGGCCTTGATTCACGATGTCAATGCCGTCCATGGCCTGCTCGACGCGCTCGGCGTGCCAGACGGCGAAGTCGTCGGCGCGCAGATCTTCGCCAATGGCGACGGCGGCCAGGGCGCCGTCAGGCTGCTGGACGGACAGGCGCTGTGGACCATGACGCATCTCACCGTGCCCAAGCTCGCCGACTACAAGGAGCGGATCACGCTGTTCTTCGACGATGCCAGCCTGGAGCTCGAATTCCCCTCGCCCTGGCTCAACCATCATCCGACCCGGCTGACGGTGACGACCTCGCACGGTCACACGCTGTCGAAGAAAGATTTGCGCGCTGGCTACGCGGAAGCCTTCGTCGAGGAGATGCGTGGCTTCTGGGCGGCGATCGTCAATGGCGACCCCGTCGTCAACCCGCCCGAACACGCCGCCCGCGATCAGGCCTTGCTGCTCGGGCTGACCCGGCGGCATCTCGCGACCGGACCGTTCGACTGAGCACTCAAACCGGGAGCCGAACGGCGGCTACCTGGACTTGATGACGCCGTCGGTATTGGCCAGCAGCTTGCGCACTGCATTGCGTGCCGCGTCCGGCCGCTGCAGGCGGATGCTCTTCTCGATTGCCTCATGCAGCCTCTGCGCATGCTGCAAATCGTCGAGTTCCCGGGTCGTAAAAGCGAACAGATGATCGAACGCCGATTCGATCAGCACGCCGAGCGGCACCAGCAGATCATTGCCCGAGGCGCGCAGGATGGCGAGGTGGAACCGCGTGTCGGCGCGGGTGCGCTCCTGCAGGTTGGTCGCCTCGCCCATCTCGCGGCAGGCCTGGCTGATCTCGGCCATCTGCTCGTCGGTGCGCCGCATCGCGGCAAAAGCGCTGGCCTCCGGCTCGATGATGTGGCGGAATTCCTGCACCGTCCGGAGGAACACCTCGCGGTCCGGCGAGGTCGCGTACCAGGCCAGCACGTCGCGATCGAGCAGGTTCCAGCGCTCCTTCGGCTCGACCCAGCTGCCGATTTTGGGACGTGACGCAAGCAGGCTCTTGGCCATCAGCATTTTTATGGCTTCGCGCACCGCCGAGCGGCTGACGTCGAAGGTCTCCGACCATTTGGCTTCGTTGGGCAGGATGGTTCCCGGCGGATAATCGCCGCGCACGATCCTCAGCCCGATTTCGTTGGCGAGCGAGGCATGCACGCTCGACCCCGGCATGCGCGCCGCATCGGCGCGGCGAATACCGCTCGTGCGTTCGGCGAACGCCTCGGCCGCTGTCTTTCCCTTATTCGGCTTCGCGTCCTGCATGGCTCCACAAAGTCCGGATTTGGAGGCGTGTCAAGGAGATGAAATCGACGGCAATATCTCGGTTTGATTTTCCGTATCCGTCGCCTCGCCGACACCGCGCTTTGCCGGGCGTTCACGCCGGGGAGGCACGAACGGCTTCTCTTGGTCCCGACTGAATTCCTCGATCAGGAAATCAAGGAAGACGCGGATTTTCGGGGCAAGATGCTGCCGTGCCGGATAGACCGCGTAGAGTGTGGTTTCGACCTTGTCCCAGTCATCCAGAGCCGATTGCAGCCGGCCTGCTTTCAGGTCGCTTTCGACATAGGGATAGGGGATCAGGCTGACGCCGAAGCCGGCGCGCAGCGCATCGCGCACGGCAAGGCTCGAGGAGACCGAATATCGTCCGTCGATGGCGATCCGCTCGCTGCGGCCGTCCTTGCGGAATTCCCATATGTCCGCATGCCCCGAGAGGCTGAACCGGATGCAGTTGGCCGCCTTCAAATCGGCAGGCGTTTGAGGCCGGCCGTGCTGCTCGAAGTAGGCAGGAGCTGCACAAAGCACGTGCGGCATGACCGCAAGCTTTCTGGCGACCAGGCTGGAATCCTCGAGATTGTCGCTGCCGCGAATGGCAAGGTCAAATCCCTCCCGCACGATATCGACGCGCCTGTCATCAAGATGCAGGTCGAGTTTCAAATCGGGATAGCGCGATAGAAACGCGGGAATGGCAGCCGAAAGCCGCGTCAACGTGACAGTCATCGGCGCGCTGACCCGCAACGTGCCGCTCGGCGCCGTCTTGATCGGGCCGAGGACCTGGTCGGCCCTGGCCAGCGCATCGAGCCCCTGCGTGACATGCTCCAGATAGATCCTGCCTTCTTCGGTCAGGGCCATCCGCCGCGTCGTCCGGTTGATGAGCCGGACCCCCAGATGCGCCTCCAGCTCGGCGATGTTCTTGCTGATCGCGGGAGGCGAGAGACCGAGCCGCCGTCCGGCTTCGGCAAAGCTGTTCAGTTCCGCCACATGACGGAAAACCTGCAACGCAGTCAGGCGATCCACTGCACCATTCTCTCCCAGTAAACAATGTCTTTCAATTGTCACATATTATCGTCTGTTGGTAAATTCCATATCTGCTTCCCGAACAACTTTCTCAATTTCGGAATGATATGATGACCAACCCCACAATCTCCCTTATCGAGCGACGCATGTCGGCCAATCGGTTCGATGCCTCGTACGCATTGACGGATGCCGAGGTCGAGGAACTGGCACGTCTCGCAACCCGCGCGCCAACCGCCTACAACCTTCAGAACTGGCGGTTCATCGCCGTGCGGACGCCGGAAGCAAAGGCGCGGTTGCGCAGCGTGGCCCATGGCCAGGCCAAGGTGCAGGAAGCAGCGGTCACCTTCATCGTCTGCGGCGTATTGCCCGACCACGCTGCCCTCACAGCAAGGCTGCATCCTTTCGTGCAAGCCGGCTTCATGCCGGCGGATATGGCTTCGGGCTGGCAGGAAGGCGCCCGCGCACAATATGCCGATCCTCGGGCAGCCCGCGACGAAGCGGTGCGCTCGGCAACGCTTGGCGCTGCAACGCTGATTTTTGCAGCCGAAGCGCTGGGGCTCGTCGCTGGTCCGATGGGAGGCTTCGATGCCGAAGGCGTGGCCCGCGAGTTTGGCCTTGGACTGAATGAAGTGCCGGTGATGCTCATCGCGGTCGGCCGCGCCGCGCCCGGCAACTGGCCGCAAAAGCCGCGCCGCCCTCTTGCCGAAGTACTGGAAATCTTATGAAAACGTGCCGTTTCGATCTGTTGCTGACAGCCATTGCACCCGCGATATGGGGCAGCACCTATATCGTCACCACCCAGTTCCTGCCCAACTTTTCGCCGATGACGGTCGCAATGCTGCGTGCCTTGCCCGCCGGATTGCTGCTGCTGGCGATCGTTCGGCAACTGCCAACGGGCATCTGGTGGCTGCGCAGTTTCGTCCTCGGAGCCCTCAACATCTCGATCTTCCTGAGCATGTTGTTTGTCGCCGCCTACCGGCTTCCGGGCGGGGTCGCCGCGACGGTGCTGTCGGTCCAGCCGTTGATCGTGATTTTCCTTGCCGCTGCCCTGCTTGCCAGCCCTGTCCGACCGTTAGCGATCGTCGCTGCCCTTGTCGGGATCGCCGGTGTTGCATTGCTGGTGCTGACCCCGAACGCGACGCTCGATGCGGTCGGCGTTGCCGCCGGCCTCGCCGGGGCGGCCTCCATGGCCTTCGGAAGCGTATTGGCCCGTAGGTGGCAACCGCCAGTATCGCTGCTTACCTTTACGGCATGGCAGCTGACTGCCGGTGGTCTGCTTCTCGTTCCGGTGACGCTGCTTTTCGAGCCTTCCATCCCGCTCCCGACCGGCACCAACCTGCTTGGACTGGCGTGGCTCGGCCTGATCGGCGCGGCGCTGACCTATGTCCTCTGGTTCCGGGGCATTGCGCGACTGGAATCCGCAGTGGTGTCATCGCTGCTTTTCCTCAGCCCGGTGACCGCCGTGCTGCTTGGATGGGTATTCCTGGATCAGACACTGACCTTGCCTCAAATCGCCGGCGTCGTTTTCGTCATCGGCAGCATCTGGCTGGCTCAACGGCCCACCGGCAACGAGTCCTGATGCATGTCGCTCAAAAGTGTGCAGCGGGTTTGCGATACGACATGCATCAAAACAAGAACCTGAAGCGCGTAGCATGAGGCCGGTCGAACGCGACGCGTTTTAGGCCGCCGACTTGTGTCGGAGGATTGTTCGGCACTATGGTCCAGCGGCATAGCCGGAGGATCCGCCGATGCCACAACGCCCCTATGATGAGCGCCTGCTCCGTCAGGCGTTCGAAGTCGCGCGCAAGGCCCGCGATGCCGGCGAACATCCCTTTGGTTCGCTCCTCGCTGACAAGGACGGCAATGTTTTGCGCGAGCAGCCCAACGCTTACAAAGCCGGCGGGGGCGACCGCACCGCTCATGCCGAAAGGCTGCTGGCCTCATGGGCGGGGATGAATTTCAGTCTCGAAAAGCTGGCCTCCTGCACACTCTACACTTCGGCCGAACCTTGCGCGATGTGCTCCGGCACAATCTATTGGGCGGGCATCGGACGGGTCGTCTTTGGCCAGAGCGAACATGACCTCAAGGCATCGACGGGTGCACATGTCGAGAATCCTACACTCGACCTGCCCTGCAGGATCGTCTTCGAAGCTGGGCAGCGTCCGACTGAAGTCGTCGGTCCGCTGCTTGCCGATGAAGCGGCGCAACTCCAGGCCGAATTCTGGAAAGACAAGTAGGGTTCAGGACTCGTTGATGCAGAGGCAGAGGCGACTGCTGACGTGGACTACGACCTAGGACGTAGACTCATGTCGTTTAGCACCCGCCGATCATCGACGCGCGGCACCCCTCGCGGCTTGTTGGGCAACAGCGGCTCGATCACGGGCCATCCGATGTCGGTCAGATCATATCGGCTCATGCTGAGCCTGAATCAGATTCCTCCGCAATATGAAAGTCCCGGTCGGAAAACGACCCCATTGCGGACCTACGCCCAACAAGGATATGTTGCCGCCGCGCGCGTAGGCATCCCGCTTCACCATCGCGCATGTTCCATGAAAGCAAAGAATAGATTCGACTCGCTCATGCACGCGGTCTGTGTTGGTCATGGCTATTGTGGAGGAAGGCACGGCGACAAGTTCATGCATGTCACCGATTTTATTCCTCAAGCCGGTGATGTTACAGCGGATCAATTCGTGGAATGGGTATTTCTAGCTGAATATGAGAATGAAAGTGAACGAATGTCTCCCAGGTGGGATCGGCATCGCCAGAGGATACGAGACTTTTTCGTTGAGCATATGGGATCAGACGTCGTCGATGCCAGCCAACTAAAATGGGGCGTGAAGGGCTAAGCCAACCCCTTTACTCTGCTTCCCACCCATCACGGTCATACCGCATTTATGAGTTTACGGCTTAGAGGCCGGTGAGCAATTTCTTAAGTAGAGCATTAAGAGTTTCCTGCTCCGCCGGCGTCAGCACGGAGATTAATTGCTCTTCCAGCGCCACCATTGGACCAATCAAATCGTCGATCGCGCGCTTGCCGCCAGTCGTCAGCGCAATTTGCTTGCCGCGCCGGTCGTCGGGATCGGGGCGTCGTTCAACCAGCCCGGCGCGCTCCAGCCGGTCCAGGCGGCTCGTCATGCCGCCCGAGGAGATCATTGCCGATTCGTAGAGCTGAGTGGGTGAGAGCATATAGGGTTCACCGGCGCGCCTGAGCGGCGTGAGCACATCAAACTCACCTACATTCAGCCCTGCGTCTTTGAGCAACGGGTTCATGTGATCGCGGATAACCCGCGCGGCGGCATCAAGCAGACGACCTACCGTTTCAACAGGCAGCAACGGAAGATCGGGGCGCTCGCGGGCCCACTCCTTAGCTGCGGCCTCGGCGCGATCCATGGCAAATGTTCCCTTGGCAAAATGTATCTTGCAATCAAGATACATTGCATCTACTTACATCGCAGCGAGATAATAACTCAGCGCGCGCCCCTGGAGAAGGAGAAATCGATGCCCAAAATGATTTTCGTGAACCTGCCTGTCCGTGACCTGTCGGCGTCGACGGCGTTCTACGTGGCGCTAGGCGGCACTGTGAACCCGCAGTTTTCTGGCGAAAAATCCACCTCGCTCATGTTCTCGGACACGATCGGGGTGATGCTCCTGACCCATGACCACTACCGCGAATTCACCACACGCCCAATCGGCGACGCACGGCGCGACAGCCAGGCAATGATCGTCCTCACTGTCGATAACCGCGACGCCGTCGATGCAACACTGACCAGCGCGGTTGCGGCGGGCGGTCGCGCCGATCCCAACCCGGCGCAGGATCTTGGCTTCATGTATAACCGCCACATTGAAGACCCAGATGGCTACGTCTGGGAAATAGTCTGGATGAACCAGACGGCGAACGCCTGAACGTAGGGTGTGGGCGCATCGATCGTAGCGGGTCCTGAGCCCAGCCTCATGACCAGCAATTGCGGGCTGGCCCAGTGCCGGCTCCGCGTCAGCTGCCTCCGTCAGCTCGTCTTGACATATTTCCGCCAGCTGTGTTCCGGCCGGAAGCCGAGCATGTTGCGCGCCTTGCGGTTGGAGAGCAGCGTCTCGTATTCGCCAAGTTCGCCCTTGACCGGCACATCGGGGTAAAACCGCTTCAGCAGTTCGGCTGTCGGCAGGTCGGACGAGGTGTCGTCATTGGCGGCGTTGAACACCTGATAGCCGAGCCCGTCCTTTTCGATGGCGCGCAGCGTGATCTGGCCGAGGTCGCGCGCGTCGATATAGCTCCAGGCAATGCGCTTGCGGAAACCCGGATCGGCGAACCATTTCGGAAACAGCGAATATTCATGCGGCTCGATGACGTTGCCGATGCGCAAGGCATAGATGTCGGAGCCATCGCGTTGTGCAAACGCCCGCGCGGTCTTCTCGTTGACGACCTTGGACAGCGCGTAGCTGTCCATCGGATCGACGTCGTACTCCTCGTCGAGCGGAAAATGCGTCGGATCGCGCGGTTCGTTGGCGAAGACCAGGCCGTAGGTCGTCTCGCTGGATGCGATCACCACCTTGCGGATACCGAGCTTCACTGCGGCCTCGATGACATTGTAGGTGCCGAGCGCGTTGATGCGGAACACCTCGTTGTCGGGCGTGATCATGATGCGCGGGATGGCCGCGAAATGCACCACGGCATCGACCGGCTGCGAACGCAGCGACGGATCGAATTCATGCAGGCCGATATAGCTCGACAGCGCGTTGAACACCTGCCCGCTGTCGGTGATGTCGGTGATCAGCGTGCGCACCTTGGGATTGTCGAGCGGCTTGGTGTCGATGTTGAGCACCTGGCAGCCCTGCTCGACCAGATACTGCACGACGTGGCGCCCGGCCTTGCCGCTGCCGCCGGTGAACATGATCCGCTTCGTCATTTTGCTCTCCCTGGAATTCACGTGTATTGTCAGACAATATCGAACTCTGCAATCGCCTGCCACGGCATGCGGCAAAAACCCGCTTCAACAATTCGCCGGCAAGGTGCAGCGCCGTCATCCATCACTGCAAATAGGACGAAACGACATGAACACTACCGCCGCGAGCGAAAAGATCGGCTTCATCGGGCTGGGCCTGATGGGGCACGGCATAGCGAAGAACATCGTCGACAAGGGCTATCCGTTGACGTTTCTCGGCCGCAAGAACCGCGCACCGGCGGAAGACCTGCTCGGCCGCGGCGCCAAGGAAGCGGCGACCTCGCGCGACGTCGCCGCGGCATCCGATATCGTCTTCATCTGCGTCACCGGCTCGCGCGAGGTCGAAGCCATCATCCGCGGCCCAGGCGGCCTCAAGGAAGGCCTGAAGCCGGGATCGGTCGCCGTCGACTGCTCGACCTCGGATCCTGTCTCGACGGTGGCGCTGGCCGCCGAACTCAAGGCGCTCGGCGTCGATTATGTCGATGCCCCGCTCAGCCGCACGCCGAAGGAAGCGTGGGAAGGGACGCTCGATGCCATGGTCGGCGCGCCCGACGCGGTCTTTGCCCGGTTGAAGCCGGTGCTCGAAACCTGGGCCGGGCGCATCGTCCATATCGGCGACACCGGCGACGGCCACCGCATGAAGCTGCTCAACAACTTCATTTCGCTCGGCTATGCCGCGATCTATTCCGAGGCGCTGGCGTTGGCGCAGAAGGTCGGCATCTCGCCGCCGCGCTTCGACAGCGTCATCCGCAACGGCCGCATGGATTGCGGCTTCTACCAGACCTTCATGCGCTGGACGCTGGAAGGCGACCGCGACGCGCACAAATTCAGCATCGCCAACGCCTTCAAGGATCTCACCTATCTCGAATCGATGGCGGGTGCTGCCGGCATCGCCAATCCGCTCGGCAACGCCACCAAGAACGCCTTCGCCGGCGCCTTCGCGGCCGGCCCCGCCGACCAGTATGTGCCGATGCTGGCCACGCATATCGGCAAGGTCAACGGCGTCGACCTGATGCCGACCAGGGATGGCAAGAAGCAGACGATCTGAGCCGGCCGATCAGCTTTTGGCCACGCAAGCTTGCCGCAACATTCCGAGGCGTCAGCGCCACTGGCGAAGCTGCCAATCTTCCCCCTTGAGGCAGTGCAATCGCATGTAGGCAAGAGCCCCCTCACCCGGATTGCCAACCGAATTGCGAAGGGCAATTCGGGGCAATCCAACCTCTCCCCGAGGGGAGAGGAGATCGCCAGCGCCGGCGTCAGCCTCTTCTCCCCAGCGGGGAGAAGGTGGCCGCGAAGCGGCCGGATGAGGGGGACTCCTTACGCGATTTGCCCTGCCTTGTTGGGGGAGATGCCCGGCAGGGCAGAGGGGGGTGCTGTCCCTCAGACCTCAGATCGGCAACACTGCAATTTCAAAGCCGAAACAAAAAACCCGCCTCGGTAGGCGGGTCGCCGGCGCCAATCAGCACCATAACCAGATTAGTAGCATAGCTGCCGGCACAAAGCAAGAACAAAATACGCTGCGGCGGTAAAAAAGTCCGAATCCCTGGCCCATCCGAGGTCGCCGCCCTCATTGCCTAACGTTGATGATTAGCGAAAGCCGAAGTGGCATCCAATCTCCCCCCTCGTGGGGGAGATGTCCGGCAGGACAGAGAGGGGCGCGAAGGAATGCCGAGTTTTGCAATCGTTCGGAGCAATGCCAGCCCTGGTGCAACCATCACCGCCGCGACCGCCCGATAACATCGTCGGTGTTGGCGAGAAGCCTGTGCACCGCGGCACGGGCTGCGGCGGGCCGCTGCAGGCGGATGTTCTTCTCGATCGCCTCGTGCAGTGCCTGCGCCCGACGCTGGTCGCTGGTTTCGCGTGTGACGAAAACAAAGAGGTGATCGAGCGCCGATTCGATCAGCACGCCGAGCGGCACCAGCAGATCATTGCCCGAGGCGCGCAGGATGGCGAGGTGGAACCGCGTGTCGGCGCGGGTGCGCTCCTGCAGGTTGGTCGCCTCGCCCATCTCGCGGCAGGCCTGGCTGATCTCGGCCATCTGCTCGTCGGTGCGCCGCATCGCGGCAAAAGCGCTGGCCTCCGGCTCGATGATGTGGCGGAATTCCTGCACCGTCCGGAGGAACACCTCGCGGTCCGGCGAGGTCGCGTACCAGGCCAGCACGTCGCGATCGAGCAGGTTCCAGCGCTCCTTCGGCTCGACCCAGCTGCCGATTTTGGGACGTGACGCAAGCAGGCTCTTGGCCATCAGCATTTTTATGGCTTCGCGCACCGCCGAGCGGCTGACGTCGAAGGTCTCCGACCATTTGGCTTCGTTGGGCAGGATGGTTCCCGGCGGATAATCGCCGCGCACGATCCTCAGCCCGATTTCGTTGGCGAGCGAGGCATGCACGCTCGATCCGGGAAAGTGTGCGGCGTCGGCACGCCGAACGCCGGCCGGCCGCTCAGCCTCTGCCTTCAACTTGGCGGGTCGCTTTTTTGATGTCGCGTCCGGCATTCGTATTCCCCGGCAGCCGCTTGTCGAAAGCCTGAACTCAGGACACGACAAAGCAGCGGCCTACGCTCCAAAGCAGCGTCGCCTCGTGCGTTCGTATGGACGGTCTGTGACGGGGCGCCCGTCGAAGGGCGCCCCGAAACTGCGAACCTACTTCTGGATGCAGGTGTCGACCGTGTCCTTGGTGCATTCGTCGAGGCCGGTGAACACCGGATCGGCGACCGGCTTGCCTTCGACCAGGTCGATCATCACCGAGGGCGCCTTGTAGCCCATCTCGAACGGCCGCTGGCCAACCAGCGCGGTCACCAGCCCGTCACGGGCAATCGCCACCTCGTCGCCGATCGTGTCGGCGGCGCCGATGACGAAGGCGTTGCTGGCGATCTTGTCGGCCATCGGCTTGAACAGGTCGCGGTAGGGCTGCGGAGCGCCGAACAGCGGCCAGCCGCCCATGATGCCGAAGGCGTCGAGATCGGGATTGGCAGCGAGGATGTCGGTCATCGCCTGCACGCCCTTGGCGCCGTCGTCATTGGTGAACACCGGGCAGCCGGCAACTTCCGTCCAGCCGCCTTCGCCTGCCAGCGCGGCGAGGCCGTCCTTGCCCGAAAGCGCGTCACGCATGCCCTGCGCGCGGCGCAGGATGTTGTCGGCCGCCGGATTGCCTTCGATGGTGCAGATCTTGCCGCCATTCGGCTTGGCCTTCTTGATGTATTCGCCGATCTTGTGACCCATCAGGTAGTTGTCGGTGCCGAGGTAGGTCTTGCGCAGCGCCGCATCTTCCTTGCTGAGGTCGGCGTCGAGGGTCATGATCGGGATCGACGGATTGGCGCTTTTGATCGTCTGAGCGATCAGCGGCGCGTTCGATGGCGAAATCGCCATCGCCACAGTGTCGGGCTTGCTCAGCATGTCCTGGACGATCTGGGCTTCACCGGCCTCGTCCGAGGTCGACGCCGGTCCAGTGTAGAAGCACTCATATTCCGAGCTGGCGTTTTCCTTGTTCCATTTCTCGCAACCCTGGTGGATGGCCTCGAAGAATGGATTGTCGAGACCCTTCACGACGATGACGAGCTGTTTCTTGGCCATAGCCGGCCCGGCACCCAACGCCATGATGGCGGCGGCAGCGAGCAATAGTGATTTCCTCATGTCAGTCCTCCCTTTTGAAACAAACGGACACCGCGTGCCCGCCACACACAGATCGACCCGGAGCAAGATGACAGAGGACGTCGCACTCGTGTCGCCAAGCCAGGTCGATAAGCATTTTCATATTCAGTCTCAGACCGGCACCGACAGATACTGCTGGTTACCAAATCCCTGACCGACAAACCTTCACCGATTCCTTCCGGCAACCCGGGGGATCGGCGCAAGCTCCTCCGACACTTAGCTAATATCGCCTTGTCACCGACGTCAATGCTATTTGTCCTACAAAACTGATTTTTCGAAAGAAGCCGTGGTTGACGCCAAGGTGGCTTATGCGTAAATGGGCAAAATCGCTGCTTCCGGGAGGAACTGGGGAGAGCGAAAGGCCGCGGCAGAACCGCAGGCCGCAAAGCACGGGGAGGCAAGAAGGCTGGTGGCGGTTCTCGAACTCACCAACATCTCGAAGCATTTTGGCGCCATCCAGGCGGTCAACGACGTTTCGTTGTCGATCGAGGCCGGACAGGTTGTCGGCCTGATGGGCGACAACGGCGCCGGCAAGTCGACGCTGGTCAAGATGATCGCCGGCAATTTCCCACCGAGCCATGGCGCGATGCAGATGGACGGCAAGGAGCTGATCCTGCACAAGCCGGTCGAGGCGCGCCAGCATGGCATCGAAATCGTCCATCAGGACCTGGCACTGTGCAACAATCTGACGGCCGCCGCCAACGTCTATCTCGGCCGTGAATTGCGCCGCGGCCTCGGGCCGCTTCGCATCCTCGACTATGCCGCGATGTACAAGCGTGCCGGCCAGATCTTCGCCGAGCTGAAATCCGAAACCCGCCCGCGCGACCTGGTCAAACAGATGTCGGGCGGCCAGCGGCAAGCGGTGGCGATCGCCCGCACCATGCTTTCGCAGGCCAAGATCGTGCTGATGGACGAGCCGACCGCGGCGATCTCGGTCCGCCAGGTCGCCGAGGTATTGAACCTGATCCGCCATTTGCGCGACCAGGGCATCGCCGTCGTGCTGATCAGCCACCGCATGCCCGACGTCTTTGACGTCGCCGACCGCGTCATCGTCATGCGGCGCGGCCGCAAGGTCGCCGACAAGACGATCGCATCGAGTTCGCCGGAAGAAGTCACCGGGCTCATCACCGGCGCTATCGAACAGGTATGATTGACGCCTCAACCATGAGTAAAAAAGGTCGATAATGGCAGTCACCCTTGATCAGACGATCGCGCACAAGCAGCACACCTTGCTGAGCAAGGTGTTTGCCAGCCAGACCTTCTGGGTGGTGATCGCGGTCATCCTCGCCTGCCTGTTCCTGTCCGTGGCCACGGATTCCTTCGCCACGACCAAGAACCTCTACAACATCACCCGCAACATCACCTTCGTCGCCATCGTGGCGCTCGGCATGACCTTCGTCATCATCACCGGCGGTATCGACCTGTCGGTCGGCTCGGTGCTTTGCCTGTGCTCGATGGTGCTGGCCGTGACCATGCATGCCGGCTACGGCATCGAGACCGGCATTGCCGCAGCGATCGCGACGGCGCTGATCATCGGCGCCTTCAACGGGGTTCTGATCGCTTATCTCGGCTTTCCGCCCTTCGTGGTGACGCTTGGCATGCTCTCGATCGCACGCAGCCTTGCCATGGTCGCGTCCAACAACACCGTCGTCTTCCAGTTCGGGCCGGACCACGACAAGCTGCTGGCGCTTGGCGGCGGCGCCTGGGTGTTCGGCATCGCCAATCCGGTGCTCTATATGATCGTACTGGCGATGATCACCGGCTTCGTGCTGCGCTGGACGAAATTCGGCCGGCACATCTTCGCCATCGGCGGCAACGAGCATGCGGCGACGCTGACCGGCGTTCCGGTGCGCCAGATCAAGGTTGTCGTCTACATGATCTCGGCACTGGCGGCGGGCCTTGCCGGCATCATCCAGACCGGCTGGCTGGGCGCGGTCACCACAAATCTCGGCAACGGCATGGAGCTTCAGGTGATCGCCGCCACCGTCATCGGTGGCGCCAACCTGGCCGGCGGCATGGGCACAGCCTTCGGCGCAGTCGTTGGCGCGGCGCTGATCGAGGTCATCCGCAACAGCCTCGGCCTGCTCGGCATCAATGCCTTCTGGCAAGGCGTGTTCATCGGCGGCGCCATCCTGCTCGCCGTGCTGTTCGACCGCATCCGCAATTTCAGGCGCAACGACTGAACTTTTCCGCCGGCGGGGCAAAGTTGCTTCGCTGGCAAAAGTCCTTGCTCAGCCTCGAAGGGAGTGCCGGTTGCCGTCGACCGCACCGGTCTTGCCATACCGGCCTGGAAACGCTCGCCTTCTTCCTATCGCCGAGTCTGAAAATCCGCCGCTGCGGCGCATGGCCGGCGCCCGAGCGTGCACATCCGTCTTGACGCAAGCCCGAACTGAGCCGCACAATCGCTCGCAGCAGGCGAAGGGAGGCCAGTCGCCTGCGGGAGGATATACCCATGACGGAAGCGATCAGGCTCTACTGGGGCCGGTTCGGACATGTTTCTGTCCTGAACGTCGCCAGCGACTTCGTCACCCATGCCCATGTCGAGGCGCATATCATCATCTGGCTGGAAGGCACGGCCGGCGAGATGACCATCGGCCGCGAGACGGTGCGGCTTGGACCGGGCACCGCCGCCGGCATCAATTCCTTCCAGCCGCACAGCCACGCTCTGTCCCGCGACGGCACGCCCGGCCTGTTCCTCGCCTTTTACATCGATCCGGACTGGGCTCGAAGGCGCCGCGAGCTGCCTTCCGCCGCGCCGCTGTTCTCCGCCCCGGCAATCACGCTCGAGCCTTGGCTGCACAAGGCAGCGGCCAACCTTCTCGACCATCTCAGCGACAATGAGAGCATCGACGACATCGCCAATTACGAGATCGAGCGCTTCATCGACAGCGTGCTCGATGCCGCCGACGCCTGCGCACCGCAGACGGTGCGCGCCCGCGTCAACACCATGCAGGATTTTCGCGTCCGCAAGGCGATCCAGCTGATGAAAGCCAATGTCTGCGAGCGCATCTGCTTCGACGACGTGGCGCGCAGCGTCGGCCTGTCGCGGCCGCATTTCTTCGCCCTGTTCAAGGAACAGACCAATCTGACGCCCAACGTCTATTGGAACACGCTGCGCATGGAGGAAGCGGTGCGGCAATTGCAGTGGTCGCAGGAGCCGCTGATCTCGGTCGCCTGCAATCTCGGCTTCACCACCCAGGGCAATTTCTCGCGCTTCTTCCGCGACCATGTCGGCGTTCCGCCGACGCTTTACCGCGAGGCGGCGCGGGCGATCAGCTGAGCGCCCGTTTTTCAGACTAATTGATAGGCGTTCAAGACGCATTGATAAGCGCCGCCGAGTCTGCCGCCCTACCCTCCCAAGCAGCTGATTTGCAAGGGAACGATCATATGGCGAAAGTCACCATCTCCAGCGTCATCGACGCGCCGGTCGAAAAGGTCTGGGCACGCATACGCGACTTCAACGGTCTGCCGACCTGGCATCCGCGCATGGTCGAAAGCCACATCGAGGACGGCAAGGACGCCGGCACGATCGGCTGCGTACGCAATTTCCAGCTCGCCAGCGGCGCCCGCCTCCGCGAAAAGCTGCTCGATTTCTCCGACGAGAATTTCCTCGTCAGCTACTCCATCCTGGAGACGCCGCAACCGCTTACCAACCACAAGGCGACGCTGCAGTTGCGGCGGGTGACCGACGGCGACCGCACCTATGCCGAATGGACCGCCAGCTTCGACGCCCCTCCCGAAGAAGCCGACAAGCTGGCCGAAGGCATGGGCGCCAACGTCTTCCAGGGCGGCTTCAACGCCCTGAAGGCCCATTTCGCCGGCAAGGTTGAACTGAATTGAGCTGACAAACAGGAGCGTTCCATGGCGCTTGCACTGCAGACTTTCCCGACGGTGAAGGACGCTGGCGCGGCGCTGAAGGCCGCCGGCACCCGCTATCTCGGTGGCGGCACACTGGTCGTGCGCGCCGCCAACGAAGGCGACGTGTCGATTTCCGGTTTCATCCGGTCGACCGAACCGGCGCTGTCGGTCATCCGCATTTCCGGCGGCGAGGTCCGCATCGGCGCTTCGGTGACCATGGCGGCGATCGCCCGTCACCCGGATTTCGCTCCACTGGCCCACGCCGCGCGCGCCGTCGGCGGACCGGCGATCCGCAACATGGCTACGGTCGGCGGCAATCTCTTCGCGCCAACGCCTTACGGCGATTTCACCGTTGCACTGCTGGCTTTGGACGCAACCGTCACCACCGACTACGGCGAGCTGCCGATCGAAACCTTTCTGGCAAAGCGCGAGAGCAATCACGCCATCGTCACTGCGGTCGGCTTCACGCTTCCGAAGGAAGGCGGTTTTCGCTTCCTGAAAGTGTCGCGGGTCAAGCCAAAGGGCGTCTCGGTGCTGAGCATCGCCACCATGCTGGAACACACGCCGGACGGCACTGTCACGTCAGCGCGGATCGCGCTCGGCTGCATGGCCGACCGGCCGATCCGTGCCAGGACGGCGGAGAAAGCCTTGATTGGCCGCAAACTCACCGCAGACGGCATCGCACCGGCACTGGCCGTTGCCCACGACGGCACTTCGCCGCCAACCGATCCGATCGCCAGTGCCTGGTATCGCAACGAAGTCCTGCCGGTCCATCTCGGCCGGCTGCTGCTCGCCTGAAAGCCCTGGCTGCGGCGCAAGGAGTAATAAAGATGGCGAAGGTCCCGGTTCAGTTCACGCTCAATGGTGCCGAAAAGGCCGAGTTCATCGACAGCGGCACGACGCTGCTTCACGCGCTGCGCGACAAGATCGGCGACACCTCGCCAAAAGGCGGCTGCCATCAAGGCACTTGCGGCGCCTGCACGGTCATCATCGATGGCGAGCTCAGGCTGTCCTGCCTGACGCTGGCCGAGACCTGCAACGGTGCGGCCGTCACCACGACGTCGGGGCTTTCGGAAGGCGGCGTGCTGCATCCGCTGCAACGCGCTTTCCTCGATGCTTTCGCCACGCAATGCGGTTTCTGCACGCCGGGCATGATCATGGCAGCCAAGGTACTGCTCGATCACACGCCGAACCCCAGCCGCGAGGACGTGGTCGAGGCGCTGTCGGGCAATATCTGCCGCTGCACCGGTTACGAGCCGATCATCCAGGCGGTGCTGACGGCCGCGCGCTCCAATTCGCAGAACGCGGTTTGAGGGAGTTAAGAAAATGGAACTCCGCAAGAGCTATTTCGCCGACCAGCGCAAGGACGATCTGCACGAGATCGGCCAGCCGCGGCCGCGTTCGGATTCACCCGGCCATGTCACTGGCAAGACCACCTATTTCGCCGACCGCAATTTTCCCGGCATGCTGCACCTGAAGATGGTGCGCAGCCCGCACCATCACGCCCGCATACGCAGCATCGATACGTCCGAGGCGGAAAAGCATCCGGGTGTCGTCAAGGTGCTGACCGCCAAGGATGTGCCGCACAATGTCTACACCATCCTGATCCTGATCCAGATCGGGCCGGAGGACGAGACGGTGCTGGCTGACGGCAAGGTGCGCTGGAAGGGCGAGGCGGTGGTGGCGGTGCTGGCCGAGACCGAGCGCGCCGCGCAGGAAGCCGCCGCCAAGGTCAAGGTCGACTACGAGGTGCTGCCGGCCGTCTTCGACATGGAGGAAGCGCTGAAGCGCGACGCGCCGATCGTCAACGAGTATCACGGCCGGAACTATTACCTCTACGACAGCGGCGAATGCCGCAAGGTGCGCTTTGGCGATGTCGAGGCAGGCTTTGCCACAGCCGACCACGTGCTCGAACAGACCTATCAGTCCTCGCCGATCGAGCATGCGCCGACCGAGACGACCGGCTGCATCGTCGCACCGGAGGGCAACGACCGCTTCACCTGCTACACCAACACGCAGGCGATGTTCTTCACGCTCGACAACGCCTCGATCATCCTGCAGATGCCCGGCAACAAGCTGCATTTCGTCGGCGGCACCGTCGGCGGCGGTTTTGGCGGCAAGGTCGACGTCATCGTCGAGCCGATCGCCATCCTCGGCGCCAAACTAACCGGACGACCGGTTTGTTTTGTCTATAGCCGCGAGGAGGAGATGCAGATTTCCTCGCCGCGCGCCGCCGAGAAGGTCGTCATCAAGGACGGCGTCATGAACGACGGCCGCATCGTGGCGCGGAAAGTGACCGGCTACACCGATGCCGGCGCCTATTCGCGCCATTCGCCCTACGGCGCGCAGAAGGGCGCCGGGCATTATCCTGGCCCGTATACGATCCCGAATGTCTGGATCGACACCTACTGCGTCTACACCAACCGTACCCCGTCCTCGGCGATGCGCGGTTTCGGCGTCACCATCGGCGACTTCGCGCTGGAGGTGCAGATGGACAAGCTCGCCCGGCTGATCGGCATGGACCCTCTCGAATTCCGCTTCATCAACGCCTACCGCGACGGCGACATGAAGGCACACCGGCAGCCGACGGAGGGGGCGGCGCTGATCGAGTGCATGCAGGAAGCCTCGCGCGCCGCCAACTGGCCAGTGGCGGAGAAGTTCATGACGATGTCGTCTTACGCGAAGGGAGCTTGAGATGGCGATCAGGCGCGGACGCGGCGTCGCCGCGATCAATTATCCGACCGGCATGAATCTCGGCGGCGACCCGACGCAGGCGCTGGTGCATTCGACGCCCACCGGCAATTTCATGGTCACGCTCTCCAGCGTCGACCTGGGCCAGGGCATGAAGCAGATCATGGCACAGATCTGCGCCGAGACGATCGGCGTACCGACCGACCGCGTCGTCGTCGACACCGCCGACACCGACACCGGCCCGCACTGCATGGGCACCTTCGCCTCGCGCGGCACGCATCGGGCCGGCAATGCGGTCATCCAGGCCGCCAGGGAAGCCCGCCAGGTGATGCTGGAAGTGGCGGCCGAGGAACTTGAGGTAAACGCCTCGGACCTCGAGACCGATGGCGAGGGCAACATCCTGGTCAAGGGCGCGCCGCAAAGATCGATCTCGATCTTCGATGTCGCGCTGTCGGCGCATTTCAAGCGCGGCCGTTCGATTTCCGGCCGCGGCATGTTTTTGATCCCCCGCTCCTATCCGGAGAAAGAGACCGGAGCGATGAAGCCGTCTACCTGCTACGCCCATGCCTGCACGGTGGCGGAGGTCGAGGTCGACGACGAGACCGGCGAGGTCACCGTGCTGACGGTAAAGAACGTGTTTGAGATCGGCCGCGCGCTGAACCCGAAAATGGTCGAGCAGCAACTCGTTGGCGGCTCGTGGATGGGCATCAGCCATGCGCTCTACGAAACGACCGAGCCCTATTATCCCAACCGCGACCATGGCGGCACCGACTTCAACCAATATCTGATGCCGGGTCCTGGCGATCTCGCGCAAACCGAGATCATCGTGCTGGAACGGCCCTCGGCGGACGGGCCGTATGGCGCCAAGGGGCCGGGCGAAATGTGCGCCAACCCGCAGATCCCGGCGGTTGCCAATGCCGTCTTCGACGCTGTCGGTGTGCGCATCGATACGCTGCCGATCACGCCGGAGCGCATCCTGCGGGCGCTGAAGGCGCAAGCCCCGAACTGAGTGCTGAAAATGCCCAAGAGAAGCGCTGAGACAGTCGCGACCTCGCCTGAGGCGGTGGCGTCGCGCCTCGCCGCCTCGCGCTATCTCGCCGATGAAAGCCTGGCCACCGCCATCTTCCTGGCGATCAGGCTGGGAAAGCCGCTGCTGCTCGAAGGCGCACCCGGCGTCGGCAAGACGGAAGCTGCGAAGGCGATTGCCGAGGTGCTCGGGCGCGACCTGGTGCGGCTGCAATGCTACGAGGGCATCGACGCCGCACATGCGCTCTACGAATGGAATTACCAGCGCCAGTTGCTCGCCATCCGCCATGCCGGTGAGCACGAGGTCGACATCTACGACGACCGCTTTCTCATCGCGCGGCCGCTGCTGCAGGTGCTGAAAGCGCCGGAAAAGCGCGTGCTGCTGGTCGACGAAATCGACCGTTCCGACCATGAATTCGAAGCGCTGCTGCTGGAGTTCCTGTCCGATTTCCAGATCAGCATTCCCGAGCGCGGCACCATTCGCGCGACTGCGCAGCCGATCGTCATCCTGACCTCGAACCGCACCCGTGAGCTTGCCGAAGCGCTGCGGCGGCGCTGCGTCTACCACTGGATCACCTATCCCGACGCCGGGCGCGAAGCCGAGATCATCATGCTGCGCGCCGGCGACGTCGCCGAGGCCACGGCGCGCGCCGGGGCTGCCGCAGTGCGCGACATTCGCGCCCGCCCGCTGGCGAAGCCGCCCGGCATCGCCGAAGCGGTCGAATGGGCGAACGCCGCGACGATCCTCGAAAAAGGCGGCAGTCCGTGGCCGGAAGCGTTTCGCCGCGCCATTGGCGTGCTGATCAAGGACGAGGAGGACCTTTCCTGCATCGCGCCCGAGCTCGGCAAGATTGTCGAGGAGGCGCTGGCGTGAGCCCCGCGGCTCTGCCTCGAGGGGCGACGCCCTTCCTCGGCTTCGGCCGGCTGCTGCGCCGCTATGGCTTTTCAGTGGCGCCCGAGCAGGTCTCCGGCTTCATGCAAGCGGTGACGCTGCTTGGGCCGCGCTCGATGGCCGACATCCGCGAAGCGGCGCTCGCCACGCTGGCGCCGCCGCCCGACCGCCGCGACGAATTCGAGGCGCATTTTCGGAGCCATTTCTATGGCAGCACCGCGGCAGTGGTCGGAGGCGAGGCCGACGAGGAAACCCGCATCAAGGATGACGGCGAAACCAGCGAACAAGAAATCGAGGTGGTCCGCCAGGAGCAAGGCGGCGAACTGTCTTCGGCCAGCGAACAGTTGAGCGTCCGCGAATTCAGCCGCGATAGCGACGGGCTTGCCGCCTTCCGCCGCAAGCTCGCCACCGCTTTGCCCGCCCGCCGCTCCTTCCGCACGGTGCGCACGCATGCGCGCGGCAAGCTCGACCTGCGCCGCTCGCTGCGCGAAATCGTCAGTGCCGACGGCGATATCCCCTCGCCGCTGCTGCGCCGGCGGCAGACAGTGCCACGCAAGCTACTCATCCTGATCGACGTGTCGGGCTCGATGAAGCTCTACACCTCAGACTATCTCAAGCTGGCGCATGCGGCCGTGCAAGGCGCCGACCGGGCGGAGGTCTTCACTTTCGGCACACGACTGACCCGTATCACCTCGGCGCTGCGCATTCGCGACCGCGACCAGGCGCTGGCCCGCGCCGCTGCCCAGGTCGACGACTGGGACGGCGGCACCCGCATGGGACCGACACTGCTTGCCTTCCTCTCGGTGCCGCGTTTTTCGGCCTTTGCGCGCGGGGCGGCGATCGTCATCCTGTCGGATGCGCTGGAGCGCGGCGATCATGCCGAGCTGGAGACGGCGATGCGCCGGCTGAGCGCCCGCGCCTTTCGGCTTTCGCTGGCGACGCCGTTGGCCGGCGATCCACGCTTTCGGCCGGCGACGGCAGCGCTTCGCGCCATCCTGCCAGTGCTCGACGACCTGGTCGACGGTTCGTCGATCGCCGGCCTCACCGATTTCATCCTGTCGCTCGCCCGCCCAGCCCCGGCGGCCGCGGCAATCTGGAGGAGGGTTTCGTGATGCAGAAGGCGATCGACGCGCATTTCCACATCTGGCGCCAAAAGGACCAGCCCTGGCTGGTCGGGCCGATGGTGCCGCGCATCTTCGGACCGTATGAGCCGATCCGCCGCGACTATCCTATCGGGGAATTCCTCGCCGACCAGCAAGGCTCGGGCGTCGAGAAGGCGGTCTATGTCCAGACCAACTGGGCCAAGGAGGATTTCGAGAATGAGGTCGCCTTCCTGCAGAAAACCGCGGAACAAACCGGCTGGCCGCACGCCATCGTCGGCTATGCCGACATGACCGTGGACGACGTGCGTTCCCAGATCGACCGGCTGATCAAATACCCCCTGCTGCGCGGCGTGCGCATGCAGCTGCACTGGCACGAAATGCCGGCCTTCCGCTTCGCTGCCTCGGCCGATCAGGTCATCGACCCGAAGGTGCGGGCCAA
This sequence comes from Mesorhizobium sp. M1403, assembly GCF_040317695.1. Classification (NCBI taxonomy): domain Bacteria; kingdom Pseudomonadati; phylum Pseudomonadota; class Alphaproteobacteria; order Hyphomicrobiales; family Phyllobacteriaceae; genus Mesorhizobium; species Mesorhizobium sp. M1403. The sequence continues at coordinate 169,695 of NZ_JAMYKY010000008.1, forward strand.
TGTGGCGCGTCTGAAGGACTACGGCTTGTCCTTCGACCTGCAGCTTTTCCCCGCCCAGATGAAGGACGGGCTGACGCTTGTCGGCGAGAACCCCGAGACCAATTTCATCCTCACCCACGCCGGCATGCTGACCGACATGGAGCCAGAGACCACCGAGGCCTGGAAAGCCGGCCTGCGCACGCTGTCAGCGGCCCCCAACCTCTATGCAAAACTGTCCGGCCTCGGCACCTTCGTCCACCGCAACGACCCGGCGCTGATCAGCTATATCGTCGACAATGCCATCGACATCCTCGGCAGCGACCATTTGATGTTCGGCTCGAACTTCCCGATCGAGAAACTGTGGACCAGCCACGCCGAGCTGATCAAGGCGCACCGGGAAGCGGTGGGCAAGCACGGCGCGGCCGCCGAGGCCGATATCTACTGGAACACGGCGGAGCGGGTTTATCGGCCGGTGTAGCGCGCATTCCCTTCTCCCCCTGTGGGAGAAGGTGGATCGGCGCGCAGCGCCGAGACGGATGAGGGGTGTTGGAAGGAACGCGGCGGTGGAAATACAGGCAATTTGAAGCACTTACGTCTTCAAGCTAGCAATCCTTCCGGCACCCCTCATCCGACCGAGCTTCGCTCGGCCACCTTTTCCCACAAGGGGAGAAGGGAAGGCGCCGCGCCTCACCGCACCTCGAACTGCGGATCGACCGGGATCTGCATCGCAGTGACCATCTGGTTGGTCTGCCCCGCCAGTCCGATGATCGACACCAGCTCGCCATGTTGCGCTTCGGTCATGCCCTTGGCGCGGGCTGCCGCCGTGTGCGAGTGGACGCAGTAGGAGCAGCCATTGGCTGTCGAGACGGCGATGTAGATCATCTCCTTGGTCAGCGGGTCGATGACGCTGTCCGCGACCATCACCGCCTTGAGCTGTTCCCACACCCGCTTCAGCGAGACCGGATCATTGGCCAGCCCGCGCCAGAAATTATTGACGAAATCGGATTTGCGCGTCGCGCGGATGTCGTCGAACACGGCCTTCACAGCGGGAATCGCCTCGACCTCGGCATCGGTCAGAAGTCTTGTGGTGGCCATGGGCAGGCTCCTTTCGGTTTGAATCGATGAGAGAGGTCGTTGAATCGGCTTGGTAGCGAATGCGGCTAACTTGCTCTGGTGATTCACGTTTTGCAGGCCGGCCCAGAACCCTGGAAATGCAGAGGCCCTCACCGTCGTCATCCTGGGGTCTGCGCCGCGTCGCTGCGCTCCTTGCTTCGCCCCTCGATGACGAATGGACTGGTGACTCCGCCAATTGTCGAAGTACGCATCGCCTGGAACCTAATGAACCGCCGCATACATGATCTTCTCCTCCGTCGCCTCGGCCGGCGAGAACTCCTCGACGATGCGGCCTTGCCGGCAGACCAGGATGCGGTCGGACAGGTTCATGATCTCCGGCAGGTAGGACGAGATGACGACGACGGCCAGGCCCTCATCGGCCAGCCGGTTGATGATCTGGTGGATTTCGGCGATCGCACCGACATCGACGCCGCGCGTCGGCTCGTCGAAGATGACGATGCGCGGCTTCTGCACCAGCCCCTTGCCGATCACCACCTTCTGCTGGTTGCCGCCCGAGAGCTCGACCACCCGCGCATTGTCGTTGATCGCCTTGACGTTCAGCGTCTTGGTCCATTCGGCCGACAGCGCCCGCATCTCCTGCGCATTGATCACCCAGCCCTTTTCCCGCCCGGCCGCCAAAAAGCCGCCGAACAGGTTCTCGGCAACGTCCATGGTCTCGAAAATCCCCTCGCTCTTGCGGTCTTCGGTGACATAGACGATGCCGTCCGCCACCGCCTCGCTCGGAACGAGATAGCGCACCGGCCGGTCGTCCAGCTCTATGGTGCCGCCGCGCAGGAAGTCGCGCTTGTAGATGCCGGAAACGATCTTGAACGTCTCGGTGCGACCCGAGCCGATCAGCCCGAACACCCCGGTGATCTGGCCCTCGAAGATCGAGAAGGAATTGTTGCGCACGACATTGCTCATCGAGATGTCCTGCACCGACAGCACCTTCTTGCCGGCCTTGCGCAGCTTGGCCTCGTCGCGCTGGCTGTAGAGCTGCCCCGACAGCGTGCGCCCGACCATGGCGGCGACGATCCTGTCGCGATCGAAGGCGGCTGTGTCGTCGGTGATCACCAGTTCGCCGTCGCGCAGAATGGTGATGCGGTCGGCGACATCAAGCGCCTCTTCGAGCGCATGGCTGATGAAGACGATCGACACACCCCTTGCCTTGAGCCGGCGGATCAGCGCGAAGAAGTGCCGCTTCTCCTCCGGCGTCAGCGTCGCCGTCGGCTCGTCGAAGATGATGATCTCGGCATTGTGGTGGACGGCGCGCGCGATCTCGACCATCTGCCGTTTGGCCGCGCCCAGCGTCGCCACCATGGCGTTCGGGTCGACGGGAAAGTTCAACGACTGCAGGAATTGCTGCGCTGAAATGTAGGTGCCGCGCAGCCGGTTGAGAAAGCTTTCCGTGCCGAGATAAAGGTTCTGCGCCACCGTCATCGACGGCACCAGGCTGGTCTCCTGGAACACCATGGCGATACCGGCTTGAAGGGCCGCATGCGGCGAGGCGTAGGCGATCTCCTGCCCGTTGTGGAACATCTTTCCCGAGGTCGCGTCGACGACGCCGGCGATGATCTTGGTCAGCGTCGATTTTCCCGCGCCATTCTCGCCGAGCAGCGCGTGGATCTCGCCCTTGCGCAGCTCGAAGCTGACATTCTTCACCGCGGGCACGCCGCGATAGGTCTTGGTCACGTTCTCCAGGCGGACGATCGGTTCCATCAGCGATGTCCTCCTGGACCCAAGTCGATGGCCAGCAGGCAATCGCCGCCTTTCGAGGCAATGAACAGGCGACCGTCTTTCTCCGCCACGCTGCAGATGCCGTGGCGCGTGCCGTTGGCGCGGCTGTGCAGGCTGAATTGCGGCCGCATCTCCCGGTCGAGCCTGACCACCAGGCCGTAGGAGCGGCTCGGCGACCATGGCTTGTGAATGCCCATGGTGCGAATGCCGCCGCATTGCAGCGGCTCGAGGAAGCTGCGGTTGGAGGCAAGTGCCGGCGCGATCCAGTGTTGGGGTGACACTTGCGCCAGCATGTCGTTTCGATAGTGCGTTTCCTGCAGCACGAATTCGATCAGCCGGTTGCGGGGCGCAAACAGCGCCAGCCAGGCACCGCCACCGGCGGCAGGCGACAGGCGCGAGGGATAGCCAGGCAGATGCGCCAGCACCGTCGAGCGGCTGCCTGTCGCGCTATCGAAGCGGACGAGTTGGTGCCGCCAGCTCTCGCTGACCAACACATCCTTGCCGGTTGGATACAGCCCATAGGGAAAGGCGATGTCACCGGCGAGCTTGCGGAATTCGCTGCCTGCCGGATCGCGCTTCCACAGCGAACCGGAAGCGCCCTTCTTCATCAGATCCGCGGCCCATTGCGACGGCGCGTGGTGGGCCGAGCCATTGGCCAGCCAAAGCGTGCCATCTTCTGCGTAGGCGAGCGCTGTGATGCAGCGGATCTCGGCCGGCAGGGCGGCCTCCTTGCGTGCGATCAACAGCCTGCCGCTTTCGAGCCCGACCGTCAGTTCGCCGGCGGGCGAGCGCGCGAGCGCGATGACCGGGGACGGAAATGTCTCGACTATCGTCGGCGCGGCACCGGCGGTGACCGCGTAGACGGCATTGGCACTGGAAACCAGCAGCCGGCCGTCGGCGACCAGCAGATTATCGGGCTCGGGCAGTTCGGCGAAGGCCGCAACATCGTCCAGCAGCGTATTCGGCCTGAAGGCGCCATCGAGCGGCGGGATGGTCACCGCCTTGCCGCGAAAGATGTCGAGGATCGGGTCCAGCATCATGGCTTCGCTCCCCAATAGGAAGCGGGGCTGGTCCAGTTCGGATCGGCAGCGGCAATCCGGTAGCGGCCGATGCGGTTGTTGAGGATACCGCCGACGAACAGAAAACCCTTGTGCTCGCGCATCGAAGTGACCATCGGATGCACGGCGCCCGACAGGTCGCCCATCGCTTCGACGATGCCGCCCTTCTCGTTGAATTTCACCACACCGCCGGTGTTGATGTTGGGGAACAGCCATTCGTCCTGCGGCAGCCGGCGCGTCATGCGCTTGCGCATGTCGGGATGCCGCAGCGACAGGTCGAAGCTCGGCGTGCGCATGCCAAGCCAGGCCATCCAGTAGTTGCCGTCGGAGGCGCGGTTGATGTTGTCGGGGTAGCCCGGCATGTCGCGGATGACGCATTCTGCGGTGCCTGCTTTCGGCCCTTCCAGCCAGTAGCGGTGCACGCGGCAGGCCCAGCTTTCGGCAAAGAACAGCGACTTGCCGTCATGCGCCATGCACACGCCGTTGGTGTAGCGGTAGCCGTCCAGCAACGTCTTCGTCGAACCGTCCTTCGGGTCATAGACGAGCAGCCGCCCGGTGGCGCGGTTCTCGATCGAGTCCAGCGCCCAGTCGTGCGCGTCATAGCGCTTGGTGGAATCGGTGAAGTAGATGCGGCCGTCCGGCGCGATATCGCAGTCATTGGGGTCTCGCAGCCGCGCATCGTCGACGATCGAAGTCCAGGAGCGCGACGTTTCCGCCGATAGCCGCTTTACCTCGCGCTCCGGCGAGACCGAATAAAGGCCCATGGCGCCGACGCAGCTGATCAGATTGCCTGTTTTGTCGAAGGCCAGGCCGAGCGGAAAGCCGCCAATATGGGCAAAGACCTCCGAGTGTTTGTAGTCCGGCGCAAAGAAACGGACGATCTCGCCATGCCTGGTGCCGCAATAGAGATGGTCGTCGCGGTCGAGGATGACGTCTTCCGGCCCTTCCAGCTCGCCGAGCCCGATATGGTCAGCCTCCGACAGCCGGTTGTCGAGCTCGTAAGGGGTGCCGGAGCCCGGTGCCGCCGACTGCGTTGCCCCCATCTTCAAATAGACCGGTGCCACATAGACCTCGTCCAGCACCTTGTGGCGGTTCTTTAGCCAGCGAATGTCGATGGTGACGGCAACTGCCAGCATGATGCCCAGCACCATCTGGTTGGTGCCGGTGCCATAGCCCAGCCGGATCAGCCCGTTGGTCATCGTCAGCACGATGATCGCGCCCATCAGCCCCTTGATCACCGAGCCGCGGCCGCCGCCCAGGCTGACGCCGCCGACGACCGCTGCCGTCAAAGCCATGACCTCGAGATTGAGGCCTGTGCCCGGCCCTGCCCCGCTCAGCCGGCAGGCGATGAGAAAGCCGCCGAGCGAGGCGCAGAAGCCGGAGAACACATAAGTCATGAACACGGTGCGGCGCACGCGGATGCCGGCATTGTGGGCCGATCGCCGCGACCCGCCCACCGCCTGCACATGCCAGCCGGGCCGCGAGCGCGTCAGCGCGACATGGGTAATGATCGCCAGGATAATCGCTGCCCACACCGCAACCGAAAGGCCCCAGAAGGTGTCGTCGCCGATGAAGTCCAGCACATCCGATGTGGCATCGGAAAGCTGGACGTCGGCGGCATAGGTGGTGACCAGTATGTCGAACAGCGCCCGCCCGAAAATGAAGGTGACCAGTGTCGTCAGGAAAGCGCGCAGCCTGAAATAGCCGATCAGGTAGCCGTTGATCGCGCCGAACAGCAGGCCGGTGGCGATCGAGGCGGCCAGCGCCAGCCACACCGACTGTTCGAGGATGAAGAAGACGAACACGGCGGAAAAGCAGGACAGCGCGAAGATCGAGCCGACCGAAAGGTCGATGCCGCCGCCGAGCATGACCACCGTCATGCCGGTGACGACCAGCGAAAATTCGCCGAGCTGGCGGGTCGATTCCTGCAGCGACATCGGCTTGAAGAAGCCGGGAATGATCGAACCGAACACGCTGAGCGTCGCCACCAGCGCCAGGAACGGAATGGCGTTATCAGTCCAGCGTTTGCTTAGGATCTCGCCGACGAGGTGGTCGGGCACGAGATTGTAGCGCCAGGATTGAAGGCGTTCGCGAAAGGACATCGGTTGCTGCTGCCACTCAAGAGAGAAAGAGGCGGCCGAACCAGGTCCGGCCACCTCATCGATGCTTGCAACGGACCCGCGGTTTACTTGGCCGCAGCTTGGGCTTGCAGTGCTTTCAAGTCCCAGCAGCTGTCTGGCTTGAGGTCGGCCTTGGTTGTCGCTTTCTCCAGCGTATAGATGTAGGTGTGCGAGGTGCCGGCCGGCTGGCCACTCTGCAGCAGGAACTTGATGACGGCGTTCATGTCGCCCGACTGGCGGGCAAGGTCGGTCATCACCACCGCGCCATAGGTGCCGTCCTGCAGCTTGTCGCAATCGGCAGTCTTTTCGCCACCGCCAGTGGTGACCAGAAAGACTTTGCCCTCGAGCTTGGCATCGCGGATCGCAGCAGATGCGCCCGTCGCGTCGCCGTCCCAAAAATCGATGATGGCGCAGATGTCGGGGTTCTGCTGCAGCATCGTCGTCGTCACGTTGCGCGAGGTCGTCGCATCCCAGTTGGAGTCAGGCTTGGCCACCACCTTGAAGTCGGGGTTCTTGTCCAGCACCTTCATGATGCCGGCATACTGGTACAAGCTCGACGAGTTGGCCTGGTCGCCCTGCACCAGCCCGATCTTCTTGGAGGAGTTCGGCCCACAACCCTTGATCGCCGCTTCGGCTTCCAGCTGGCCGAGCCGATCCCAGTCGCTGCCGACAAAGGCATCGGCCGGGAAGTTCGCCGGATTGTCGACCAGCAGGACATAGGTGCCGGCGGCCTGCGCCTTCTTCATCAGCTTGGCATAGGAGTTGAGGTCGGGCGAGTGGATGATCAGCACGTCCGGCCTGGTGTCCGACGAGATCGCGTCGGTTATCGCCTGCGCGCCGGCATCGACCACCCAGTTCGGGTCACGCGTCTCGAACACGCCGCCCCAGGCCTCGACCTCCGTCTTCAGGTAATGCGCCCAGCCCTGTGCCAGGTCGAAGCCCATCGCCATCGGCACCAGCATCACGCGCTTGCCCTTGAGCGCTTGCGAATAGGCGCCCGGACCCGGATCTTCGGCGGCAAAGCTTGGCGCCAGGAATGCGGAGACGGCAAGCGCTGCCGCGGCGGCCATAAATGTCCTGATGATTTTCATGTCACATCCTCTGGTTTGGTCGTTGTCGTTCGCGGTCGGCCCCAACCGTACGCGTCAGTCTAGATGTCGCCTTGCTGCGCGGTCTGCTCGTCGCGCGGATTGATGAACCCATCGACGATGATCGCCGCCAGCAGGATCGCCGCCTTGATCAGGTTCTGATAGAGCAGCGGAATGTCGATGATGGTCATGGCGTTGAGCAGGATGCCGATCAGCGCGGCCCCCACTAGCACGTTGCGCACCCCGCCCCGCCCGCCCGATAGGCCGATGCCGCCGATCACCGCCACCAGCACGATGTCGTAGAGCAGCGTGGAATTGACGATGCGGGTGTTGATCGAATGCAGGCTGGCGGCGGTGAGCAAGCCGGCAATCAGCGAGACCAAGGCCGACAACACGTAGCGCAGCACCAGCATCGGGCGCACTGGAATGCCGATATTGCGCGCCGCAACCGGGTTGTCGCCGGCGAAATAGACGTAGCGGCCCCATTTGGTGTAGCGCAGGAACAGGAAAAAGGCGAAAGCCAGCCCGGCGAAGACAAAAACCTCGACCGGGATGTCGAGGAACCGAAGCCCGCCCAGAAGCTCGACCCAATGGCCGGGCGGCACCGGCACGGCGTCCTGTGTGATCAATTGTGAGCGCACATAGCCGAAGACCAAGGACGCGGTCGCCAGCGTCACGAAGATCGCCGGAACCTCGGCGTAGGCGACCAAAATGCCGTTCAAAAGCCCGATGGCGAGAACGCCGGCTAGCACATAGGCGAAGGCCAGCCCGTCGGACATCCCCGAATTCAGCAATTGCAGATACCAGGCGACCGACATCGCCATGATCGCCACCGCCGACAGGTCGATGCCCCTGCCGATAATGACGACCGCCATGCCGAGCGCCAATATGCCCAGCACCGAGACCGAGCGCACGATGGCAACGAGATTGTTCGAATTGATAAACCCGGGCAGTCCGATCGCGGCGGCAATGAACAGCACGACCGCGATGGCAAAGACAATGCCCTCCTGGTTCAGGCTTCTCCAGTTTAGCCAGCCGGTCGCGTTCATTGCCCGCTTTCACCCGCGATGGCTACGCCCTGCTCCCTCTGCGGCCATCGGAACGAAAGCTAATCGGCTCAAGACCAATTCGTCAAATGAATCCGCGCATTGCAGGCCGGCTTGCGAGGAAATTCCGCGGTTGGACGCACCGATTGCGAGGCTGGCGCAATGCCTGGAACTCAAGCACTTTTGCAATTGATCGCGCTGATCGAACCGCTGGCGAAGGTTCGCTCCAGGACGAGCGGAGCAGGCAGAATTTATGTCCGCGCTCGCCGCGCAGCTTGCGTCAAATCCGCAAAACATGGCCCGAGACCTCGGCGCCGGCGGCCTTCGGCAACGCCAGAAAGCGGAACGAGGCGACGAGCCCGATTGCGCCGATCGCCAGGAAGGCAAGTCGGAAGTCGACGAGATCGAGCGCCGCAGCGCCCCTGGCGATCTGCGACAGGTTGAGCAGCGCCGCCGCGACCGCCACGCCGAACAGCATCGCCACCTGCTGCAGCATGCTGGACAACGTCGCCGCCGAGCTACGCTGCGGTGAGGCCACATCGGCGAAGGCCAGTGTGTTGAGCGCGGTGAACTGCATCGAACGCGACAGTCCGGCGATCAGCATCAGCACCACCACCAACGCTTTCGGCGTCTGCGGCGTAAGCGCCGCGCAGGCCATGATCGACAAAGAGGCGATCACTCCGTTGACGATCAGCACCGAACGGAAGCCGAACCGCCTCAGCGTCGGCGTCGTCACCGCCTTCATACCGAGATTGCCGAGGAAATAGGCCAGGACCATCATGCCAGCATCGACCGGGCTCAGGCCGAAGCCAACCTGGAACAAAAGCGGCAGCAGGAACGGCGTGGCGTTGATGGCGATGCGGAAAATCGTGCCGGCCGACAGCGTCGATAGGGCAAAGGTCTGCACCTTGAACGCTGTGAGATCGAGCAGCGGATGGTTGGCGCGTCGCAGGTGCCGCACCGCCAGCCAGCTGACCAAAATGCCCGTGCCGAGCACTACCACGGTCGGCAAGGCACCCTCTTCCGGATGCGCGATGCGCTCGAGGCCATAGAGCATCGCGGCGAGCCCCACCGAGGTCAGCAGGAAGCCCGGCCAGTCGAGCGGCTTGGCCCCAGCTTCGCGGTCGCTGGGAATGAAGCGGGCAACCAGCGCCAAACCGGCAACCCCGAGCGGAATGTTGATGAAGAAATTCCAGTGCCAGGAGAGATAGGTGGTGATGAAGCCGCCAAGCACCGGCCCGACCACCGGCGCAAACAGCGCCGGCCAGGTGATCAGCGCCGTGGCGTTGAGAAGCTCGGATTTCGGCGCATTGCGCAGCACCAGGATGCGGCCGACCGGTGTCATCAGCGCACTACCCAGGCCCTGCACCGCGCGCGCGGCAACGAACTCGGCCAGGTTCTGCGAGACGCCGCAAATGATTGAGGCCAGCGTGAACAGGGCGATCGCCACGAGGAAGATGTTGCGCGCGCCGAAGCGGTCCGCGAGCCAGCCGGACAGTGGCACGAACACCGCCATGGTCAGCATATAGACGGTTATGCCGATGCTCATCGCCACCGCCGGCACGCCGAAGGATTCTCCCATCTGCGGCAGCGAGGTCGAGATGATGGTCGAATCCAGAAGCTGCATGAAGAAGGCGACGGCGACGATCAGCGCCACCCGCCGGGCTTGCCGCGCCGCCGGCGCGGTTTCGGGTAAGGCTTTGTCTTCGGGAATGGCGGTCATGCGTAGAACTGTCCGAAGGGGAATCTTCTCCCGCCCCATCGGCAGCCGCACAAATGTCCGGCAAACCGATGACGCACCGGTTTCAACAGCATTTGGCCGGTGCCGTCCAGACATGGACCAACAAACTTTCGTGTGGCATCGCAGCCCGGCTATGCGATGACCTGGCCCTGCCGCCGAACCGGCGTTTTTACGATCCGCGATGGCGCTTCGCGCCACTGCCGGCGTGTCTCATGCGGCTTCGATCTTCTCCAGGAACAGGCTGAGCTGGTCCGGGTCCATGTGCACGACGTGCCTGTCTTCGGGATACGCCAGGCTGTTCACATCGGCGACATATTCGGAAAAGGCAGCGATGCGTTCGGCCTGCAGCCGATCGTATTCGGCGGCGAAATTGCGATAGACCTTGGAATGGCGCGGCATGTGGCCACGGTTCTGGCCGAGGATATCGTCTGCGAACAGGTATTGCGCATCGCAGCCGGTGCCCGCCCCCATAGACAACATGATCAGCGATGTGCGTTCCGAAATCGCCTTGGCCACCTCGACTGGCACCACCTCGATCTCGGCGCCGATCGCGCCGGCGGCCTCCAGTTGCTTCACCGCCTCGAACACCTGCATGGCGGTATCGGCGGTCTTGCCGACGGCCTTGAAGCCGCCGGTCCAGGTGGCGCGTGACGGGATGAGGCCGACATGCCCGATCACCGGAATTGCATCGTCGGCCATCCGTTTGATGGTGGCGTAGCCGGCGCTGCAATAGACCGCATCGGCGCTGGCCTTGTAGAGCCGGAACGCCCAGCGGACAAAATCATCCGCGGTGCCGATCTCGAAGAAATTCTCGCCCGGCATGGTGAACAGGCTGGGTGCCGCATCGCGGTATTGCGGATTGAGCACCAGCTCCGGCGGCACCGAGACGATATCGACGCCGGCGCGTTCGGCGGCCTCGGCCTCGTCCATCGTCAGCACGCGCAGCATGGTCAGCTGCCGCTTGCCCTTCATGGCGCGCAGGTCGGCGACGGTCGGTCTTTTCCGGCTCATGGATTTTGGTCCCCTTTGCTACGTGACAGAAGGCCGGTCAGGCGATCTGGATCATCACCTTGCCAGCTTCGACCTTGACTGGATAGGTCGCGAGATTGACGCAAACGGGAGCGCCCTTCGCCTGGCCGGTCTTGTAATTGAAGCGGCCATTGTGCTTGGGGCATTCGATGATGTCGTCCATGACAAGCCCGTCGGCCAGATGCGCCTGTTCATGCGTACAAAACCCGTCGGTGGCGAAGAATTCATCGTCCGGCGAACGGTAGATCGCGAAGGTGCGGCCGGCATGGTCGAAGCGGATGACATCTTCCTCTTCGACATCGTCCACGGCGCACGCCTCGACCCAATCGGCCATTTCCATCTCTCCTGAAATTCCTGCGTTGCGCTGGTGCGGTGCCTACTCAGCCGCTGCCGACATGTTCACTTCGTGGAACTCGCCACGATAGGGCCGTGCCGTCGGCGGCAATTCGCGCTTGAGGAAATAGTCCTCGTATTTGAGCTGCCTGAGCAGGACCGGCCAGACCTCGCGATAGGCATGCCATATCGACGGGTTCGGCTCCGGCAGATCGTGTTTGATCAGTTCATGCAGCCTGGGCAGCGCGTGATAGGGTACCATCGGGAACATGTGATGCTCGACGTGGTAGTTCATGTTCCAGTAGATGAACCGGCTGATCGGATTCATGTACACGGTCCTGGTGTTGAGCCGGTGGTCGACGACGTTGTCGGCCAGACCGATATGCTGCAGCAGGCCGGTTAGCACCATGTGCCAGGTGCCGTAGAGGCGCGGCACGCCGATGAGCACCACCGGTATCCACGACCGCATGAACACGGCGAGCGCGATCGTCGCGATGTAGATCGCGATATGCCAGCGCGCCGCGATGACGGCCTTGTGCTGTTCCATCTCGGGAACGTAGCTTTTCTCGTCGGGCGTCAGCTTGCCGAACGCCTGGCGTACCAGCGCCGGAAGCGAATAGCGAAAATCGAGGATGCCGGTGAAAGCCAGCGCGGCACGCAGCAGGTCCGGCGGGCGCATCACGGCGATCTCGGCGTCGCGGCCGACGATGATCGTGTCTGTATGGTGCCGGGCATGGCTCCAGCGCCAGGTCACCGGATTGCGCATCAGCATGAAGCTGGCGATCTGGTAGACGACATCGTTCATCCAGCGCGTGCGGAAAGCCGTGCCGTGGCCGCATTCGTGCCAACGCGAGTCGCTGGAGGAGCCGTAGAGCACGCCGTAGACGAAGAAGAACGGCACGCACCACCAGGTGCCCCAGAAATAGATGGCGCCGGCGGCGGAGCCGAGGATGGCGATGATCCAGATGATCGTGTCGCGGATCGCCGGGCCGTCTGAGCGCTGCATCAACTCCTTGATCGCCTTGCGGGGGACATCGGTGTGGTACCACTCCGCCGAGGCCAGTCCCGTCTCGATCGCCCTGCGCGTGCTTTCGCCGACCAGGCTGTAATCGCGCTTTACCGTGCCAGCCATTGTGACCTCCAATTCCAGCTCGGCCGCGAACCCTCCCCGCTCCGGCCGGGACCAGCCTCCCAACTGGTGTCTCGTATCGTCCTAGCCATTATCACGACCTGCCTCCAAGAACAGGAAAACGGCCCGACGGCTGGGGATAATCCTGCTGCGGCTGCCTGGCGATTGCCGCGATCCGGCTCTCGGCGGCGGCGATCTCGCCGGCGCCGTCGAGAACCCGGAACACCGCATCGTACGAGCGGCTCTCGCCGTGCTCCAGCCAGATCATCTCGCCGCGTTCGCGCGCCGCCAGATTTCCCAGCACATGATGCGTCGACGGCTCGATGCCAAGCGCGTACTGTCCAGCCTGGAAATTCTGCCATTGGTAGGTGCAGGGCAATTGGTCCTTGCGCGTGACCACCTCGAACCCGAGGCCGAGCCTATCGTTGACCACCGCCACCGGGACTTCGCCGGTGCTGCCAGCGCCGAGCTCGTGCTGCCAGACCTGTTCGCTGAAACGCGGCTGCGGCGCCGGGACCGTGCGATAGCCGACCTTTTGCGCCTCATAACGCTCGCCGGCATGCCCGGCCCAAACGACATCCCTTATCGGCGCCAGATAGCGCGCGCCCTCGTCAAGCACCGGATGGCTGACATTGATGTGGTAGAAAAACATATGCGGTGTTCGGTTGAAACCGTGATTGACGACACGGTCCGAAAGCCGGATCTCGTTGCCGCCGACATCGGCCTCGATCCGCCGCAATAGATGCAGATCCTCGCCGAATACAGTCGATTGCTGGACGATGCCTTCGGCCCACAACACGCAGCGGTCGCCGTCCCAGGTCTCGCCGTAGCCACTCAGCCGCGCCGGGATGGTGCTGATGCGGCCATGCAGCGAATGGCGCACCGTCTTCTTCGGCGGATAGTTGTAGGTGTCGGCGGGTACCTCGTTCATGAACAATATATGGTCGAGGCCGCAGGTCAGTAGAAGGCCGGAAAACGACCGCGCCCAGGCCAGCCCGTCCTCGCCTTCATACTCGTGCAGGCCGGGATTGCGAAAGCCGCTCGGCGAATGCCAGCCGATCGCCTGGCCCTTGAAGTCGCAATCGGCGATATCGAGCGCCCGGTCGACCAGCGCGGTGAAGCGCAGGCCCGAGCCGGTGCGGAATTCGAGCATGCGGATGCCGCGCTCGACGCCGTCGCCAAGCGTCATCAGTCGCACGCCGGCGAACTGCGACAGCATGCCCGAGCGTTCCGAGACCTGCCGGCGCGACAGCGTCTTGCCGTAAAGCTCTACCATGTGACGGCCAGTTCCTTCACTTTGCTCCCGTCCTTCACTTGGCTCTCGTCTCCTTGAGCAGGGCCGACATGTCGGCGCCGGTGATGATACTTTCCACGGTCAGCAGGTCGGTGTCGGCGACCGTCTGCTCGGCGACGATCTCGCCGCGCCGCATGACGATGATGCGGTCGGCGACCTGGAAGACGTGATGGATGTTGTGGGTGATCAAAAGCACCGAGTGACCGGCGTCGCGCACTTCCTTGACGAAGCGCAGCACGCCGTGCGTTTCCTCGACGCCGAGATTGTTGGTCGGCTCGTCGAGGATGATGACCTTGGCGGCGAATTGCATGGCGCGCGAGATGGCGATCGACTGGCGTTCGCCGCCCGACAGCGTGCTGACCAGCGCATCGGCGTCGAGCTTCTTCGAGATGCCGACGCGCTTCAAAAGAGCCGAGGCGGCATCGCGCAATTGCGCGAGATCGAGCGGCGCGAACACACCCAGCCATTTGAGGTTGACCGGCTCGCGGCCGAGGAAAAGATTGCGCGCGATGCTGAGGTCCGGTGCCAGCGAGGTGTCCTGGTGGATGGTCTCGATGCCGAGATCCATCGCATCGCGCGTCGAGCGGATGGAGACCTTCTGGCCGCGCACATAGATGTCGCCGCGGTCGACCGGAAACACCCCGGAGATCGCCTTGATCAACGTCGATTTGCCGGCGCCGTTGTCGCCGAGCAAGGCCACCACTTCGCCCTCGTTGAGCGTGAAGGAGGCGCTCTTCAGGGCGCGGACGCTGCCGAAGGACTTTTGCAGGTTGTGCAGCCGAAGCACTTCCATGGTCAGCTCCTGGCGGCGTTCTTCTGCAGCAAAGCGTGCAGAATGAGCATGGCAAGGATGATGACGCCGACGAAGATGTTGTAGGCGAGCCCAGGCACGCCGATCAGCACGATGCCGTTGCGGATGCTGCGCAGCATCAGCGCGCCGACGATGGTACCTAAAATGGTGCCGCGCCCACCGGTCAGCGCCGTGCCGCCGACCACCACCATGGCGATCACTTCGAGTTCGTAGCCGGTGCCGGCCACCGGCGAGGCGGCAGAGATGCGGAAGGCGCTGATCATGCCGGCGAGACCGGCCAGCACCGAGGTCAGGATGAACAGCCAGATCTTGACCGCATCGGCCGGCACACCGCGCGCTACGGCAGCGTTACGGTTCGAGCCGATGGCGCTGATCCAGTTGCCGAGCTTGGCGTAGCGCAGCACATAGATTGCCAGCAGCGACAGGCCGATAAACCACCACAGCGAGGTATAGAAACGGAACGTTCCGATATTGAAGCTGCCGGCCAGCAGCGTCACGAAGAAGCCGGGCTGGTCCCAGGACTTCAGCGGAAAGCCTTGGGTGATGTAAAGCGCTGCCCCACGCACAACCAGCAGCATCGACAGCGTCACCAGGAAGGAGGAGATGCCGATCTTGGTGACGATCAGCCCGTTGATAGCACCGATCGCTATGCAGAGCAGCAGGCCGGCCAGCAGCGCCACGCCAATATCCACCCCGCCGTTCTGCACCAGAAGCATGACGACAACCGGCGCCAGTCCGAACACAGCACCAACCGAAAGGTCGAACTCGCCCGCCGTCAGAAGCAGCGTCATGCCGAGCGCTATGATGCCGAGCTCGGGCAGGAACGCCATCATGTTGGAGATGTTGAGCGGCGACAGGAAGTTCGCATCGGCGATCGCGAACACCGCCAGCAGGACGATCAGGATGACGAGCGACGAGAACTGCGGCGAGCGGATCAGGCTCGACCTGCGTTTGGCACGCGGCATTTCCTCTTCTGCGGCAATTGTCATGACAGCTCGAACCATACGCCAGGGTGAGGCCCGCCGCCTGCGCGGCGAGCGTCAGTTCCAATCACTTGTTGTAGAGTTTCAGGATCGGTTCGACGCTTGAGGCGTCGTAGAGGCTGAAAGTGTGGATGTCGTAGCCGATCGGTTCGCCGGCGGCGGCCAACCCGAGCAGCGCCACCGGCATGAAGCCCTGCGCCGACGGGAACTGCCAGGCAGCCGCGTTGACGAAACCGGCCTTGACGGACTCGGCCGTTTCCTTCGAATTGCCCCAGCCGACGACCGGAATCTTGCCGGCCGGCACGCCGGCGCCGTCGAACACCCGCTTGACGCTGGCCGCTACGGAATCGCCGAGCGCGATGATTGCCGGCGGGTTGTTGGCGACCATGTAGTCGGTCATCTTGGCGATGATGCCGGCCGGATCGGTGCCGCAATCGACCACGTCATATTTGATGCCGAGCGGATCGAAGACGCTGGCAATGCCTTCGGTCTCGAGCTGCTGGTAGCTGGCGCCCGGCACTTCGACCGGCAGGAACACCTTGTCGCCCTGATTCACCATTTTGTGGTCGACCAGATATTTCGCCCAGATGACACCGGCTTCCTTGAGATCGGCGCCGACATAGGCTTGCCGGCCGGTTGCCGGATCGTCGGTATTGAAGAACACGATCGGGATGCCGGCCGCCTTCGCTGCCTTGACCTCCTCGGTCCATAGGCCGGGCTGCGCCGAGGTGGTGGCGATGCCGTCCGGCTTAGCGGCAAGGGCCGAATTGAAGGCCTCCTTCTGCGCCGCCATGTCGCCGCCGCTGAACGAGATCTTGCAGGTCACCTTGAGCTGGTCGCAGGCCTTGGTCGCGCCGGCATTCCAGTCGATCCAGAAGGCGTCCGACGGGCCGCCATGCGACAACAGGTAAAACGTCTTCTGAGCGTCCTGCGCCAGCGCCGGCGTACCCAGCGCCACACCGGCAAGAACCGTCGCCGCAGCCGCGATTTTCAACGCGAGTTTCAACATTTCTCTTCCTCCCTTGTTTCTTAACCGAACCGCGCCATCACAGTCCGTTGGCGCGGAATTTCCCGTCGACGAATTTCTTAGCGCGCGGCACGTCGTCTTCCGAAAGATGCTCGATGATGACCGGGATGTTCGGGTGCTTTTCGGCCAGCCGCTTGAGATAGAGGTCGTAATTCAGCGAACCGAGGCCGGGCGCCGGCAGTTCGATCTCGCCGACGCCGCGGAAGGTGTGGCTCTCCAGCGCGTCCTCGTCGCCGATGTCAGCGTGCTTCTCCGATTTGTCGCCGCCGGAGCGTTTGACGTCCTTGGCGTGGGCGATCTTGATCTTGTCGGTCAGCGTGTCGAACACCTGGTTCAGGATCTGGTCCATCCGGTCGATGTTGTGGGTTTCGAAATAGTTGGTCGGGTCCATCAACAGGCCGAGGCCTGGGTGGTCGACCTGCGCGAACATCCTCACCGTCTCTTCGACCGAGCCGACGACATTGTTGACATAGGTTTCGAGCAGGAAGACCGCACCGTGGTCATAGGCGGTCTGGGCAAGGTCGGCGATGACCTTGCGGCATTCCTCAAAACCTTCCTCGGTCTTGTTCTTCGGGTGATGCACCCAGTCGGACTCGGTGTTGTAGGTACCGGTTTCCGAGATCACGTAAGGGGTGCCGAAATGGCGTGCGTTGCGGATGATCTCCTTCAAATAGCCGACGCGCTTCTCGCGCTCGCCCATATCCGGATGGATGATGTTGGTGTAGCCCGACACACAGCAGATCGGCAGATTGTGGTCGCGGAACGTATCGCGGACGGTCTTGGCCTTGTCCTTGGTGATCTGCCCGGACGACAGGTCGATATCCCTGAAATGCAGGTCGAGCTGCACGGTGTTGAAATCGAGCGCACGGATCTTCTGCGCGGTTTCCTTGAGGCCATACGGGAAATAACCCGTGAAAATACCTGCCTGCATCATGGTGTGAATTCCTCCCTGTAAGTGATTCAGTCAGTTGATATTTCGGAAAGCTTGACCGTCCGGCCTTTGTCGATCGAGCGGTAGCCGGCTTCGACCAGCGCCATGGTCTTGACATTGTCCGCGACGGACAGCGCTGGCGGCTCGCCCGTCTTAACCGCGTGCTGAAGCTGCTCCATGACGCCGATGAAAGCATGCGGGAACCACATCGTGTCCCAGCTGGGTGTCACCCATTGACCATCGGTGGTCTCGGTCGAGGCGTAGGTCAGCGTCGACGCAGCGCCCGTCGGCCAGCCGATGGTGCCTTTGGCGACACCCTTGGTGCCGTCGACGCGCCAGTTGATGTGCTGGTCGTCCTGGTAGCCCTCCTGGCGCGGACCGGACCAGACATCCTCCAGCGATACGGCGAGCACGCCGGACGGGAACCGCAGCGTCGACACGATGATGCCGTCCGAATGATCAAAGCGGGTGCGCGGATCCTTGCGGGTCAGGGTGGTGATCTCCAGGGGATCGCCGAACAGGAAGCGCAGTACGTCGAGATGGTGGACGCTCATATTGGCGAGCGTCAGCCGGTCATAGTCCTCGAGGAAGGTCTGCCAGTGCGGCATCGCATGCATGTCGATCTGGGCGAAGACGATGTCGCCGAGCGCGCCGCTGTCGATGATCTGCTTCAAGACGCGCATCGACTGGTCGTAACGCATGTTCTGGTTGACCGAGAGGATCTTGCCGGCCTTGGCCGCCTCGTCGCGCAGTTTGACGGCTTCATCGAGCGACAGCGCCAGTGGCTTCTGCGCCAGGATCGCCTTGATATGTGCTTGGTTCAGCGCATGGCGGATCAGCGCCGGCTGCTGGTCCGGCGGAAAGGCAAGATCGATGATCTCGACGTTCTTGTCCTCGATGAGTTGTTCCGGCGTGTTATGGACGGTCGGGATATCCCAGCGCTTGGCGACCTTCTCGGCGCTGGCCTTGGTGCGCGAGGCGATCGCCACCACCGGAAAACCGGCTTCCTTGTAGGCGGCAAGGTGACATTCGGCCATGATCATACCGGCGCCGACGCAGCCGATCCTGTATTCCCTGGTGCGGACTTTAACGTCCGGCTCGAAGCCGTTGCCCGCTATTTCTTCGCTTGCCATATGTTCCTCCCGAAGCTCGTTTCTTGCAGCCGCCGTCATCTTGCCAGCGCTTCCCCGCTTTGCCCGAAATAATGCACCCTGCCCGGCTCGCAGGATATCGCCACCATCGCGTCCGGCCTGATGTCCGGCTGGCCGCGCAACAGCGCCCGCAGGCGCGCCTGCCCGGCGGCGAGCGTCACCACGGTGTAGCCGCCGAGCGGCTCGACCTCGAACACTCGCGCCGGGCGGCCCGCGCCCCCGTCCGAGATTCCATCCGACCAGGCCTTGACCTTGATGTCTTCCGGCCTGAGCCCGATCTCGACGGCATCGGCCGGCGCCGCCTTGTCCGCGATGCGGATCGTGCCTTCGGCCGCCTCCACGCCTTCCGCGCCGTGCACCGACTTCAATATGTTCATCATCGGCGAGCCGAGCAGCCGCGCCACATAGGTGCTGGCCGGCCGGTCATAGATCTCGGCCGGCGCGCCGATCTGCCTGATCTTGCCGCTCTCCAGTATGGCCATGCGGTCGGCGACCGACATCGCCTCTTCCTGGTCGTGCGTGACATAGATCAGCGTCTTGCCGAGCTCGCGCTGGATGCGCTTGAGCTCGACGCGCGTCTCCTCGCGCAGCCGGGCGTCGAGCGCCGAGATCGGATCGTCCATCAAATAGGCAGCCGGATCACGCACCAGCGCGCGGGCGATCGCGACGCGCTGCCGCTCACCGCCGGAAAGCTGCGCCGGCGGTTTGTGCAGGATATGTCTGATATGCAGCTTGGCCGCGACATCGGCGACGCGTTTTTCGATCTCGGCCTCTGCCACCTTCCGCTCGACCAAAGGAAAACGGATGTTGTCGCGCGCGCTCATATGCGGGAACAGCGCCAGATTCTGGAACACCATGGCGACATTGCGCTCCGCCGGCGACACCGTGTTGACCGGCTTGCCGCCAATCAGGATCTCGCCCGTGTCCGGGGTTTCCAGCCCGAGCACCAGACGGAGTATCGTCGACTTGCCCGACAGCGGCGGCCCGAAGAAGCAGAAGAACTCGTTGTCGTTGACCGTGAACGAGGCATCGTCGACGGCCAGCGTGTTGCCGTAGCGCTTTGTTACATTGCGGAAAACGATATCGGCCATCTCAACCTGCTTTCAACGCAAGGCCGGTGGCGGCGTCGAAGACACGCACCGCCTCCGTCGCAGGCGCGACGATGGCTGTCTGCCCGATCGCCAGCCCGACATCATTGTCGAACACCGCCTTCACCGCAGTCTCGCCGTCGCCAAGGTGGATGATGGTGCGCGCGCCGATCCGCTCGACGAAACTCACCGGAATGGACAGGCCACGGCCGCCTTCAGCCAGCGTCACCAGCTCCGGTCGAAAGCCATAAAACACCTCGCCGCGCATCCGGCGTGCGGCATCGGCGATCTCGACCGGCAGCGGCGGTGTTACGCCGAGCGGCCCGAGGTCGACGACCAGGCCACGGTCACTTTCCGCCAACCAGCCCTTGAGCAGGTTCATGCCCGGCGCGCCGATGAAGCGGGCAACGAAGACATTGGCCGGATTGTTGTAGACCTCCAGCGGCGTACCGACCTGCTGCAGCACGCCATGGTCCATCACCGCGATGCGGTCGGCCATGGTCATCGCCTCGAGCTGGTCGTGGGTGACATAGACCATGGTTTGCCGGAACTGGCGCTGCAGTTGCTTCAGTTCGGTCCGCATCACCGCCCGGAAGGCGGCGTCGACATTAGACAGCGGCTCGTCGAGCAGGAAGATCGCCGGCTCCATGATCGCCGAACGGCCGATCGCGACCCTCTGCAATATGTTGACCGACAGCCTGTCCGCCTTGCGGTCGAGCAGCGGCGTCAGCTGCAGCATCTCGGCAATGGCGCCGACGCGGCGGTCGATCTCGGCCTTTGGTGCGCCGCGCATTTTCGGGCCGTAGGCGAGGTTCTGCCGCACGGTCATATGAGTGAAGATCGCATAGTTCTGGAAGACGAAGCCGACGCCGCGCCGCCCCATCGGCACGCCGGCCATGTCGCGTTCGCCGAACAGGATCTTGCCGCTGGTCGGCTCTTCCATGCCGGCGATCATGTTCATCGTCGTCGACTTGCCGCAGCCGGACGGCCCGAGCAGCGCCATGAACTCGCCGTCGGCAATGGCCAGATCCATCGTCTGCAGCGCAGTGAAGTCGCCAAATTTCTTGACAAGGTTTTGCAGATGGATCGTGCTCATGCCGCCACCTCGCGTACCCGGGCCATGCGTTTCATGGCAAACACAGCGGCGATGGACAGCACGATCAATATGGCCAGCGCGATTGCCGCCACATAGCCCCAGATCAGGTCCTGCGTGGTGAGCTTGTAGATGTAAACGGAGATGGTTTCGGTAGCGACCCCGGGACCGCCGCCGGTCATGATGTAGAGGGTGTCGAATATTTTGAAGTTCTCGATCACCCGGATCGCCAGCGCAATGATGATGATCGTCTTCATCTTCGGCAGCACGATGGTGACGAAGCGCTGCCAGGGGTTGGCGCCGAGCAGCGTCGCCGCCTTGATCTGGTCCTCCGGCACGCCGACCAGGCCGGCAAGCAGGATCAGGAACATCAGCGGCGTCCACTGCCAGATGTCGGCGACCATCACCGCGATCAGCGCCAGCGTCGGATCCGAGAGCCAGGCGATGGTGACGGGAAAGCCTGACATCGCCGACAGGATGTCGTTGACCGGGCCGCCCGACTGAAACAGCATGAAGAACATGTAGCCGGCCACCGCCGGCACCACCATCATCGGCATCAAGAGGATCGAATAGAAGATCCGCTTGCCGGGAAACTCGTCGGCAAACAGCGTCGCCAGCGCGAGGCCGAGCAGGAACTCCGCCGGCACGCAGACGATCATGACGATGGCCGTGCGCTTCAGCGCGCTCCAGAAGCGCGCGTCCGCGGCAAGGTCGGTGTAATTGGCGAAACTGTTCCACATCGACCAGGCATTCCACCAGCCGGTGCCCGACAGCGGCGACCAGTCGGTCAGGCTGATGTAGAGCTGCATCAGCAGCGGGAAGACGGCGATGAACAGCACCAGGATCTGCGCCGGCAGGGTCAGCCGGAATCCGAGCCGCGCGCCCTCGTCCGGCAACACCGACGCCGCCTTGGAGGCTTGCATGTCGCCCTCCGAAATCGTGGCTGTCACCGAGCTCATTGCTTGAGCGCCCCGAAGGTCAGCCCGCGCACCAGATGACGCTGGATGGCGATGCCCATGATCACCGGCGGCACCGCGGCGATCAGGCCGAGAGCTGCCTTGGCGCCGTAGAGCTGTCCGGTCATCGAGGAGGACAGCGAGGCCATGTAGACCGGGACCGTGACCCATTCGCGCGTCGTCAGAAGCAGCGCAATCAGATAGTCCGACCAGTTGAGGATGAAGACGAACAGCGCGGCACTGGCCAGCGGCGCCCGCATCATCGGCAGCGTGATGCGGGTGAAGACGCGCCACCGCGAACAGCCCTCGACCAGTGCCGCCTCCTCGATCTCGCGCGGCATGTCGTCGAAGAAGGTCTTCATCAGCCAGAAGGCGAAAGGCAGCGTGACGATGCCGTAGATCAGCGACAGCCCCCACCAGCTGTCGGTGAAGTTGAGGAAGGCCCACATGATCATCACCGGGGTCATGACCGCCATCGGCGGAAACAGGCGAAGCTGGATCAGCGCCAGCGGCAGGTTTTGGCCCGAGTTGAAGCGCGACAGCCCGTAGGCCGCCGCTGTGCCCGCCGACATGGCGATCGCCGTGCCGAACGTGGCCGACAGCAGCGACGACAGGATCGGCTTCAAAGCTGTGCGGTCGAGCGCGACGATAAGATTGTTGGTCGATTCACCGAAGACGAAGCGGAAATTGCTGAGTGTCGGGTTCTTCGGCCACCAGGTCAGGTCGACGCCGGTCGCCGACCATTCGGCGATCGGCTTGAACGCCATCGACATCATCCACAGGATCGGCACCAGCGTCACCGCCATTGCCGCAAAGATCGCGGCATAGCGGAATATCTCGAAAGGAACTGAACGCTTCATCTTGCGGCTTTGCTGGGTCCTTCGTTATCGAGGGGAAGAGCAATCACTCCTCCCCTCTTTGGTCCGGGAGGATCAGGCGATCGGATCGAGAACGGTGGGCCAGGCCTCCTTGTTGGTCTTGATGGCTTCGAGAAGCTTCTCCTCGCCGGTGCGGCGGGCAATCTTCTTCCACTCGGCCTCGGTGTCGGCCATCGCCTGCTCTGCTGTCTTGGCCTTGGTCAGCGCGGCGACGAGGTTCTCGTCCAGCGCATTGTGGAAGGCGGTGGCGCCGGGATAGTTGATGGTGGGCACGGTGCGGGCGACCGTCTCGCGCACCACGTCCATGTGGTAAGCATGATAGGTCTGGCGGACCAGCGGATCGGAGAAATCCGACAGCCGGAAGGGATCGAAGTAACCGCCCGGGTTGGCGGTCATCCACGCATAGATGCGACTAGATCCCAGCCATTGCAGGAACAGGTAGCAGGCCTCCGGGTTCTTGGCCTGCGAAGACACCGACGCCGACAGATTGAGCCACAGCACCGAACGGCTGACCAGCTTGCCGTCGATCTCGCGGCCGGGCGGCAGCATCGAGCCGATCTTGCCGGTGACAGCTGAATCCTTGTTGCCGGCATTATCGAGGAATTTCGGCAGATTGGAGAAGGCGCAGGTCATGGCCGCACCGCCCTTTGCGAAATTGCCGTACTGCTCCGGCCAGCCCCAGGAGATCGCATCCGGCGAATGGTGCGCAAGCGACGCGATGTACTCGCTGGTCGCCGCAATACCTTGCTCCGAATTGATCAGCGGCTTGCCGGTATCGTCGAACAAGAACTGATTGGGCGAAGCCATTGAGACATAACGCTGATACCAGTTGGTATAGCCCCAGCCCTGGTTGCGCAGATCGGTCGAGCCGAACAGGCCCTTGTCCGGGCGCTGGAAGAAGGCTGCGATCTCGTCATGCTGCTTCCAGGTCTTCGGCGCCGCCAGTTCATAGTCGTATTTGTCGGAGAAGGCCTTCTTCTCGGCTGCGTCGCCGAACAGATCGGTGCGGTAGACCCAGGTCTGGAAGTCGCCATCCAGCGACACGCCATAGGTCGAGCCGCGATACTGATTGAGCAGCGAGACGCCCTTGGCGCCATTGACATAGCCGCGCTCGGGATCGTCCCATTCCGGCTTGTACTGCGCGACGAAGTCGTCGAGCTTGAGGATGCCCCCGGTTTCGGCGAGGTCGCCAAGACGGTTCCATTCGACCGCGTAGATGTCATACGCCCCACCCTTGGTGGAGATGTCCTGCATCGTCTTGGTGAATTCCTGGCCATTCGGCACACCGACGATCTCGAGCGGAATACCGGTTTCCTTCTCCCAGAGATCCTTGATCGACGGCGCACCGGCCGGAAACGGCTGTGTCAATTGGCCGATCGAACCATCGGACAGGCCAAGCACGATCTTGGCCGGCGCCTTGCCGGCGCCCTTCATCGCCTTGGCCGCCTCAATGGCGCGGCCCTCGGGCGTGTCGGCGCCATATTGATAGCGCTCCGAGCCGTCGAAGCCCGTCGGGCCACCGATCATGCCGGGCGCCAGGGCATCGGCCGCATAGGCACGGCTTGGGCGAATGAATTTCGGTGCGATACCTGCGGCAGCAACAAGGACTGCCGCCTTTCCACCGGACGCCAGCAAACGGCGCCGCGACACGCGGATCAAATTCGACATTGGAACTCCTCCCTCAGGGCCTTGTTCCTCCACGGCCCTTATGATGGATATTGACGGCACTATACGAAGCCTGTCAACATCATAAATAATCAAGACACCTCATAACATCTCATGGGAGGGGGCGAATGGCGTGTATCAAGGCACTCACACTGAAGCCAGTGCTTGAATTTGAGGGAGCGAGGCTGCCCACCTCCCCGCTTTGGTCCGCTTCGGCATTTTGGTGTAGCGCGGCAGCTTGCGCATCGGCCAAGGCTGGTTACATCATTTCCCATCAGAATCGCGGCTGGCGATGAAGCCGCCGCTTCGACAGCGGACCCATGAAATGCGTAATCTCGATGCGCCCTTGGCGCATTTTGGAATGAGGTGATCGACAGTGCGGTCCACCCTGACAGACATAGCCCGGGAAGCCGGCGTTTCCGCCGCTACGGTCGACCGTGTGCTCAACAACCGCGCCGGGGTCAGGGCGCGCACCCGCGAGGTCGTGCTCGAAACGGCGCAACGGCTTGGCTATATCGCTGAAAATTCGAATAATCCGAACTCGCGCAACGCGATACCTGGTGAGGTTATACGGCTCGATTTCGCCCTGCCCGCCGGCACCAATTCCTTCATCAAGATGCTGCACCGCCAGATCGAGGCGCAGGCGCAGTCGCGGCCGGACCTCGACGTCCGCGTCGCCACTATCGAAGGCTTCAATCCGGACCGGCTTGCCCGTCTGCTGCAGGAACTGCACGGGCAGACGCAAGGCGTCGGTGTGATCGCGCTCGACCATCCGACGGTCCGCGAGGCGATCCGCTCGCTTTCGGCCAGCGGCGTCAAGGTCGTCACCATCGCTTCCGACATCCTGCATGTGCCGAGGGTTGCCTATATCGGCATCGACAACCGCGCCGCCGGCCGGCTCGCCGGCTACCTGCTCAACCGCTTCATGGGCGCCGGACGTCCGGGCAAGGTCGCGCTGTTCGCCGGTTCGCTCTCCTACCGCGGCCACGAAGAGCGCGAGATGGGCTTCCGCCACATACTGACGGAAGAATCGCCCAATCTGCAGATCGTCGAGATGCGCGAAATGCTCGATGATCGGGAAAAGGCCTATTCGGAGGCTTCCGCCCTGCTGGATCGGCACCCGGACCTGGCCGCCATCTACAATGTCGGCGCCGGCAACACCGGCATCGCCCGCGCGCTACGGGAACGCGGGCGGGCACTGTCGACGGTCTTTCTCGGCCATGAGGTAACGGAAGGCACCAAGGAGCTTTTGCTCGACGGCACGCTCGACGCGGTCATCGACCAGAACCCGCGCGTCGAGGCCCGTGAAGCGCTCAACACCTTGACCCATGCGGTCAGGGGATTGCCTTACGAGCTGCACCAGCCAAGACTGCAGGTGATCTTCAGGGAAAGCATCCCGGAGATCTGAACGGAAGCTTGGGGCAGATGGGGCGCGAGTACCCACTGAACATGACGTCATAAAGTTCATGACTTAGTCGGCGCCTGCTGTCTCCGAATACAGCGCCTGCGCCAGGTCGCGGACCGCATCGGCGGTGCGCGGGCCAAAGCCGACCATATAGGCGCCGTCCAATACGATCAGCGCCTTTGCCTTCGCCGCCGGCGTGGCGCTCAGCGCGCGCGTGGCGAACACCTGCTCGGCGGTGGGTCCGCCCTTGCCGTCGCTCATCATCAGGATGACGTCGGGCGCCATTTCGATCAGCTTCTCCTCCGACGCTGCCTTGTAACCCTGCATTACGGCCATCGATTGATGCCGCCGGCATAGCGGATGATCGCGTCGGCCGCAGTGCCCGCACCGGCAGCACTCAGCCGCACGAGGCCGTGGAAGAACACCACCTTCTTGCGGCGCTCGGCCGGCATTTTCGCGGCCAGGTCGGCAGCGGCCTGGAAGGCGTCGAGCACTTGCCTTGAAACCTTCCTGCCCTTGTCCTCGAGGTGGAGCGAGGCAGCGATCAACGTAATCTTGTGGTCGATGCCTTGAGGACTGTTGTCTTCCGGGACAAGAACAATCGGGATCGCCAGCGATTTGAGCACTTCGATCGCCTCCGGCGGCCCGCTGTCTTCGGCCGCCAGGATCAGGTCCGGGCGAAGCGCGACCAAGCCTTCGGCGGACAACTGGCGCCGGTAGCCGACATTGGGCTTTTGCGCGACGGAAGCGGGATATTTGCTGCCGCGATCGACGGCGATGATCCGCTCGCCGGCACCCAGCGCATCGACGATCTCGGTTACATCGGAACCGAGTGTCAGGATCCTGGTCCCTGGACCGGTCGCGACGGTGCGCCCCGATGCATCGACAATCGTCTCGGCGGCCAGCGCCTTGAAGCCGCAAGACGGCGCAAGAGCAGAAAGCGCCAGCATCAGCACCGTCACCATCCCGCCCAATTGAAACCAGCGCGTCTGCCTCCACCGTCTACCGCTGCAGACCCCGCCGTTTCGCTGCTCCATTTTAGATAATTCGGTCATGGTCGTGGTCGATGAAGGCTTCGACCTGGTCAACGTCTTTGCCAACTGGCGCATCAACGACCATGCCAAACTCGATTTCGGCGTCGATAACGTCTTAAACACCGCCTACACCGACCCGCAAAGCGCCTGGTCGACGACGGCGGCGACGGAACAGGGCAAGGGCCGCACCTTCAAGGTGGCGCTCACTGGCAGGATCGGAGGTTGAGAATGAGGGAAGCATCCGCGAGCGGACTGGCCTGCGAAGCGCGCTTGAAGCTGCGTAACCTGCCGCATTACATCGACCGCATCAGCGACAGGCTGCAAAGCTTCGATGCCGATGCCTCGCGCGAGGGGCAGCGGCTCGACTTCCGCTTCGCCTTCGGCGACGCGTCCCTTGACATGGAGCGGCTGGTGATGCGGGCCAACGCCGCCGACCGCGATGGGCTGGCCCGCATCAAGGACCTGCTGGCTACCGCTGTCGAAGTCTATGCCAAGGAAGAAAAACCCGAGATCGTCTGGACCGGCGATCTCGCCGAAGAAACCCGCCTTGCGCAGTTCCGTGAGATGGTCGTCACCCAGGTCGGCGACCTGACCCCGCACATGCGCCGCATCCGCTTCGCCGGCGACGATCTGGCGCGCTTTGCGAAATTCGGCGCCATGCATATCCGCGTGCTGTTTCCGACCCGCGACGTGCCCGATCCGCTCTGGCCCGTGCTCGGCAGCAATGGCCTCCCGGTCTGGCCCTCGGACGACAGGCGCCCAGTAGCGCGCGTCTATACCATCCGAGCCCTCGACGTCGAAAACGGCATCATGGACGTGGACTTCCTCATCCATCCCGGCGACAGCGTCGGCGCCCGCTGGGCCATGCAGGCGGCGCCTGGCATGAAGATCGGCATCATGGGGCCGGTCGGCCGTCCGGTACGACCGGCGTCATGGTATCTCATGGGCGCCGACGAAACCGGCCTGCCGGCGCTGGCCCGCATGCTGGAGACGCTGCCCGCCGAGACCAAAGGCGTGGCCTTCATAGAGATCGCCGACGACGGCGAACGGCAGGCCATCGACAACGAGACCGGTATCGAGCTGCATTGGCTGCCGAGAAATAGCGTGCCGGCCGGGCTCGACGACAGGCTGGCGCGCGCCATCCGGTCGGTCGCATGGCCGACCGGTTCGGCATTCGGCTGGTTCGCGGCCGAAGCAGCCGCCGCCAGGACGGTGCGCGAACACTGGCGCGGCACGCTGACGCTCGACCGCAACGAAACACTGGCGGCGGCCTATTGGCGGCGGGGCGCGGCGGGACTAATGGCCGGCTAGATCTTGCTCACCATTGCTTGGGCATCTTCGCCCAGATCGATTGCGATCCGGTCGCCGGAGACAATGCCTGATATCTCGCAGACGACCAGCGGCATGCTGATTTCATAGAGGAATTCGGCAACGATGGCGCCGACGGCAAGGATCGGATCCGGCCGTTCCAGGATAATGCCGGCCGGCGCCGTGCCCCTGCGGATCGCTTCGGCCAGAACCGAAGACGAGGACGACGACCCCCGCCCGCTCGGCATCACCAGGATCTTGCCGGCGATGTTGCCGCCGAGGTTCGGGTGCGAATGGTCGATGATGTCGCCCGTTTCGACGTCGATCCCGCCCCAGAAGCTGAGCGCCTGCGAAAGCACCAGCGCCGGGCCTTGCGCCGAGCCGGCAAGGTGGAATGTACCTGTTCTGTCCGGCCCCCTCATGGCGCGCCTCGCACGACGCGGCCGGCAGCAGCCGAGCGGATGCAGTCCTCCATGTCACCGAAGGCCACCGAGACACCGATATTGCCAGGTGCGTAATGCGCCCATTTGCCCGAATTGGTCATCACCACACCGTCGAGCCGCTCGATGATCGTGGTGACGTAAGTGCAGGTGTCGGCGACCGGAACGAGGCCGAATGCTTCCATGCCGGCCAGTGCGCCTTCGTCCTGCAGCCGCGCCAGGGTGGCACGCCCTGTGTTGACATAGATCGGAACGCCTCTGCCCGGCGCGACCTCGCGCAGCAACGGCAACAGGCGCATCCATTCCTCATGGGAGAAATGCGGCGTGCCTAACGAAACGGCGGCAAGCAGCACACCGTCGGGGACGCTCGACAGCTTGGCCAGAGCATGGTCGATGTCGGCGCGGCTGATGCGGATTTTTTCCTCCGGCACCAGGCCGTGCAACGCCTCATCGAGGGTCTTCGCCTCCGGTGTGATGCCGACGGCATGAAATAGCGCCACCGCGCCCATCGTTGCCGCCGCCGCCCCCAGTGCCTTCAGTTGGTCCTCGTCGCGCGGCGGCGGCAGGCCCGATATCACCGGAATGCGGTCGCCACTCCTTTGCCCGACGATCAGCCCGACGCCGACAAACAGGGCGTCGGTAGGCTCGAGACCGCCAGTCAGCTCGAACAGAACCTGGCCACGCCGGTTTTCGATCAGGTGCAACCCCCAGGCTGGCGCGCGCCCGGTGATTGCGCAGCACAAATCGATAAAATCGCCATAGCGGTTGGTCCGTGCCCCGATCACCGAATTGGCGAAGACGATGGCGTTGGATTCACCCCAGGCGATCTGCTCGCCAAACCCTGGCCGAAACCGCGTCTGATAGGGCGCGCAGGTGAAGGTCGCCTGGCAGCCGAGTTCCAGATGCGCCTTCATCAGACGGCGCGCCGGCACTTCTTCCGCGGCTGTCATCTTCACCAGTCCGGGATGGATCAGATCGAACGAGCCGACATTCAGCGTCGTTGGCACCCGAACGCGGCCGCCACCCTCGATCAGCCTTTCGACGAAATCGAGGCTGGCCTGGCCGTGATAGAGGCAGCCGTCGATATGGGCACCGGCAATGTCCAGCAATTTGCGCGCGTCGACCGCCTTCGCGAAGGCGACCAGGATCTCCATGGCGGCAGCCGCTGCCGAGCCTTGCTCGCCATGCAGCATCGACTGGTCGCCCGCATTCAATTCAAGCGACATCGAGTATTCCGCTTCACACTTTGCCCGACCATGCTTTCCCCGATTGCGGACCGCCTGGCAAGACTGAAGGATTGGATCTGCTAGCTCGCGTCGATCAGCACCGTACTCTCCGACGACCAGCGCAGCACCACCTGTTGTCCTTCCGCCAGCTTTTCGATGCCGGTGTTCTGCACGATGACCTTGATTGTCTGGCCATCGCGATCGACAAAATACGTGCTGTTGTTGCCGGCGAAGATGCGCTTGGAAACCCGCCCCGTGAGCATGTTGGCATGGGCTCGGTCCGGAACGCCGGCATTGGTGGCGATGCGGATTCGTTCGGGCCGCACGGCGCAGCTCGCCTTCATGCCGGCGACAAGCGTAACCCCCGCGCCTGCGGCAATCCCCGTTCCGTCAGGCAGCCGGATGCCCGTACCAGTGGCGTTGCCGCGAAGGATGTTGGCGTCGCCCAGGAAGGTGGCGGCAAACTCACTCTTCGGCCGATCGTAGATCTCCTCGGGCGGGCCTTCCTGCACCAGCTTGCCATCGCGCAGAATGCCGATGCGGTCGCTCATCGTCAGCGCTTCTTCCTGGTCGTGGGTGACGAAGATCGTGGTGATGCCGATCTCGCGCTGAATACGCTTCAATTCGATTTGCATGTCCACGCGCAGCGCCTTGTCGAGCGCGCCGAGCGGCTCGTCGAGGAGAAGCACGCGCGGCGTGGTGACGATCGCGCGAGCGAGCGCCACCCGTTGGCGCTGGCCGCCGGAGAGCTGGTGCGGCCGGCGACCACCGAGCGTGCCGAGTTGCACGAGGTCGAGTGCGCGCTGCACCTCGCTGGCAATCACCGCCTTGGGCTCGCCGCGCACCGACAGTCCGAAGGCGACATTGTCGGAGACGCTCATATTGGGAAAGAGCGCGTAGTTCTGGAACACCATGCCGATGCGCCGCTTCTCCACCGGCACCCGCTCAACACTTTCGCCGCCTATGGAGATGCGACCAGAGTCGGGAAAGTCGAAGCCTGCGATCTGGCGCAGCAGCGTGGTCTTGCCGCTGCCGGAGGGACCGAGCAGGGCGTAGAAGCCGCCGTCGGCGAAATCGATCGAGACATCGTCCAGCGCCTTGTGCGCGCCAAAACTGCGCGACACATTCGATACCTGCACGCCCGCCATTATTTCTCTCCGCCGAATTTGAAGAAGCGCGCCGTCAGCAGCATCAGCGCCATCGACACAACAATGATGATCGTCGAGACAGCATTGATCTCGGGCGTGAAACCCTTGCGGATCGCCGCGTAGATTTCGACCGGCAGCGTCGTTTGGCCGGGCGTCGACAGAAAGTAGGAGACGACGAACTGGTCGAAGGACACGGCGAAGGCGAACAGCCCGCCGGCAATGACGCCCGGCATGATCCAGGGCAGCGTGACGCGGTTCGTCACCTGCCATTGATTGGCGCCGAGCGAGCGCGCCGCCTCTTCGAGCTCCGGCGCAAATGTCTGCAGCCGGGCCGAGACGACGACGATGACATAGGGCAGCGCCAACGCCACGTGGCCGAGCAGGATGGCATGCAGCCCGCGGCCGATGCCAACGCCGAAAAAGAAAATCAGCATCGCCGTGCCAGTGATCAGCCACGGTATGGCGATCGGCGGAAACAGCAGCGCCTGCAGGAATTTCTTACCGCGGAAGTCGTAGCGATAGAGCCCTAGCGACGCCGCGGTGCCGAGCGCGGTGCAGATGATGGTAGTGATGACGGCGATCTCGACGCTGTTTCGCGTGGCCGCGATCAGCTGATTGTTCTGCCAGAGCGAGGCATACCATTCCGTCGTCCACTCGAACGGCAGTTGGTAAAAGGGCGAGACGTTGAATGACATCAGCGCCATGATGATGATGGGCAGGTACAGGAAGGCGAGCAGCATCAGAATGTAGACCCGGCCGAGCCATTCCAGGATTCGGGTCGTCGCCACTAAGCGGCCCTCCGCAGCACCGGCGAAGTAACCGCCAGGATGACCAGCACCACAGCCAGCAGGATGAAGGACAGTGCGGCACCCAGCGGCCAGTTGAACACGGCGACGAACTGGTCCTCGATGACAGTGCCATAAAAGGTGCCGGTACGGCCGCCAAGGATGCGCGGCTCCATGAACGAGCCAACGACCGGGACGAAGATGAGGGCTGCGCCCGCCACCAGCCCCGGCATCGACAGCGGAATGATGACCCGCTTCAGCACCTGCAGCCGCGAGGCGCCGAGCGAGCGCCCAGCCTCGATCAGCGAGTCATCGATGGCCTGCAGGGTCAGATAGCAGGTCAGCACCATGTAAGGCACGTAGGAGTGCACCAGCCCGATGATGACGGCCGGATAGGAATACATGAGATCAATGTTGATCTTGAACGGCAGCACGGCGTTGAGCGCTGTGTCGAGAATGCCCCCTTCACGCAGCACCATCGCCCACGAGAAGATGCGCACCAGCCCGTTCGACCAGAACGGCAGGATGACGAGCAGGAAAATCGCCTCGCGGCTGCGGCCTTTCAGCACCTTGGCCAGCACGTAAGCGGCGGGATAACCGATGACGATGCACCACAGCGTCACCTCGAGGCCGAGGCGCAGCGAGGCCACCAGCAATGTCAGGTAAAGGCTTTGTGAAAAGAAGGCGGCATAGTGTTCGAGCGTGAATGCCCACGGCTTTCCCGATAGCGGCAGATCGATCATGAAGGAGAAGAAGACCATGGCCGAGAGCGGCAGGAAAATTGCAACCGTCAGCCAGAGATAGGCAGGCGCCAGTAGCGGCAAGGCCGATCTCAGCCCGCTGCGCGACGCGGCTGCGATCTGTACTGCCATGACATCTCCTCCCAGGATAGGAAGGATCAGCCGACGTTGATGGTCGGCTGATCGCGGCTTCTGCTGTTACTTCACGTCGACCTTGAGCTGCTGCCAGAGCGCCAGATAGGTCTCGCGCTGCGCGTCAGTAATCGGCGCCTGGAACTGGATGCGCTTGGCGACAGCCGGGTCGCCCATCACCTTGCGGTTGAAGGAACTCTCTGGCAGCGCTTCGACCGCCTTGGTGTTGGCCGACACCGGCGCGCCGACCTTGGTGACCCATTCGACATAGAACTTCGGGTCGATCATGTAGTTGATGAAGGCTTGCGCCCCGGCGACGTTCTTGGAACCGACCGGAATGGAAAAGGCGTCAAGCCAGGCGACGGCACCCTCCTGGGGAATGACCAGCGAGACCGGCAGCTTGAAATGCGTCTTGGCGCGGTCGGCCGAGCCGCTCCAATAGGTGCCGATGTCGATCTGGTTGGAGGCAACCATCTGGTTCCAGTCGTTCTCCGAGCTCCAGAACGTCTTGATCTGCGGCATCAGCGAGGTCAGCTTCGCCTTGACCGCCTCCATGTCCTTGACGTCGTTGATGTTCTGGCCGGTAGCGATGGCGCCGAACTGCACGGCCTCGACGGCATCGTCACGGATGGTAACGCGGCCCTTGTGGGCGGGATCCCACATTTCGGCGATGCTGGTCGGCGGCTTGTCGAATGACTTGTCGTTGATGGCGAGCGCCGTCAGCCCCCAAACCCACGGCACCCCATAGACCTTGCCGTCATGGACAAGCATCGATGATCCGGCCTTGTCCTTGCTGATGTCGGCATAGTTCGCCAGCTTGGACGTGTCGATCGGCTGAATGAGCTTTTCCGCCATCGCCTGATCGTTGAAGGCGGCATTGATCATGACGACATCGTAAAGGCCGGGATTGGTCCTGAGCTTGGTCAGCATTTCCTGTTCGGAATTGAAGAAGTCGTTGACGACCTTGTTGCCGGTTGCCTTTTCGAAGGCGGCTATGGCCCAGGGCTCGTCGGCGCCATAGCCCTTCCAGTTGAGTACGTGCACCTCGTCGGCCCTGGCGGCCAGCGTAAGCGCCGAAGCGAAGACAGCGGTTGCCGTCAGAAAAGCAGTCAGTTTGGGCATGCGCATGTTCGTTCCTCTCATTATTGCCCGGTTGGCGGGCTTGTTATCCCATAGGCTGTCAGAAATGGGCCTCTTGCTTCCGGCCATGCACGGTCGTCGGTCGATCGTCATGGCTGAGGAATCGCTGGATCTCCTGGTCGTTCGGCGCCGTCGACCCGCCATGGCGGGTGACCGAGAGCGCCGCCGCCGCATTGGCGTAACGCGCCGCTTCGAACGGCGACACGCCGTGCGAGAGCGCGCTGACGAAGGCGCCGATATGAGTGTCGCCGGCGCCGTTGGTGTCTACCGCCGCGACCTTGAACCCGGGCACATCTTGGGCGGTGCCGTCGGCCAGCCGCACGAAGCAGCCTTTTGCGCCAGCGCGGACGACCACGCCTGCCGCGTTGGGGCAGTGGCCGGCCAGCAGCCGGGCAGCAATAGCCTCGACATCGCCGGTGCCGGCGATCTCAGCCGCTTCGGCGGCGTTGGAGCTCAGCCAGCTCGTGCGCGCCAGCACCCGGTCGAGAATGGTGCGCGGAATGTCTGAGATGATCGGCGTCGGATCGAAGACCAAAGGAATTTCCGCCGGCAGCACCTCGATCCAGTCGACAAGCGCCTCTCGGCTTCCCGGATAGCTAAGCGTATAGCCGGAGGTGAACACCCAGTCGCCCGGCGCGACCGAAATGAGCGCCATCATGTCAAGGCTGAGCAAACTCTCTGCACCAGGCCACGAGACGAAGGTGCGCTCGGCATCGCTCGAGATCATGGCGACGCAATTGCCACTGTCCAGAACCGGCGACGCCGGCGTCAGTGTCTCGATCCCCTCCGTGGCTAAGGCCGCGCGCAGGAAGTCGCCATTGGGTCCGCTGCCGAGCTGGCCGCCGAACACCACCTTCATGCCGGTGCGGCTGGCCGCGACCATCATGTTGAAGCCGCCGCCGGCGACTTGTGCAAAGCTCGATGCGGTCTTCTCCGTGCCCGGTGCCGGCAAGGCATCGATGCGGTAGACATAGTCGACTACCGCGCTGCCGATGTGGACGAGACGCCCGCTCATGCTGCCGCATCCTTGCCGGACCTGCTCTTCGCCGTCCGCAGGGCGACCAAGTCGGCGGCGAGCGCGCGCACCCGCCCAATGTCTAGGCCTTTGATCCGGGCGATGTGTTTTTGTGGCAATCGGGAAAAGCCGGTGCAGGCACCGGCCATGCCGGCCGCGATGGCGCCGATCGTGTCGGTGTCGCCACCGAGATTGGCGCTGATGACTGCCGCTTGCCAGGGATCGCCGCCGGCGACTTCCAGCACCGCGAATGCAGCCGGAACGGACTCCTGACTGGCGACGCCGGTGCCGACCAAATCGGTGATCAGCCGGATCGCGTCGCTCGTCTCCTTGCCGCGTACGAGCTTCTGCGCCCACCCAATGCGCGCGGCGATGTCACCGCCGGTCACCCAATAGCCGAGCGTTGCCCCGTGCCTCGCCCCGGCGATGGCTCTGTCGGAAGCTGCGCGCCAGTCACCGCCAGCGATGCCGCGACTGATGGCGGCAGCGACCGCTGCGGCCGAAGCGATTGCGATTGACGTGTTGTGCGTCGCCCTGCAAGTTTCGGCCACTTTGCCGACCAGTGCGTCAAGCGGCTCTGGCGGCATCATGATGCCGACTGGCGCGATGCGCATGGCTGCACCATTTGTGTCGCCGCTGCGTCCCGCTTCCTCGGCTGGCATACCGTTATTGATGGCGTCGATGGCGCGTTTGGTTGATGGTCCCAGCAGATCGTAGCTGCCGCGCGCCTTGACATCGCGTTCCCAGTCGAGCAGCGCGTTGACCCACCGCGCATGGTCGAACCGGTTACCGGATTCGACCAGGATACGGCCAAGCAGAAGCGCCTGTTCTGTGTCGTCGGTGATCGTCCCGGCCGGGAGTCCCTTCGACACCGGATGGTCGGCGAAAGGAGCAATGAAGTCCTCGACATGACCGTAGAGTTCGGCAATCCGCGCCGGCGACAAAAGCTGCGTCGGCATTCCCAGCGCATCTCCCAGTGCCCCGCCCACAAGCGCTCCCATGGCCCGATCGGTTATGTTCCCGGTGTCGTCCGGCATCACTCAGAACCTCATATGCAGCGCAAAATGCGCCGGGTTGAGCAGGCTGGTCACATATTCGATCGGCCGGTCATCGGCGGCGCGGGTCAAGCGGCAACCGCGCAGGAACGGCGTGCCTTGCGGGCAGCCGAGGATTGCGGCGTCCTCTGGGTTGAGCATTTCGATGCCGACCCATTCCTCGCCATGGTCTGGAATGAGACCGGCGCCGCGGAGCGTCTGGTGGAGCGAGCCTTCGCGCAGACCGCGTAACGGCACGTCCTCCAGTTCGGGTGACAATGGCAGGCGGCTGCGCTCAATGGAGATAGCGTGGCCGTCGCTGGCATTGGTGCGCACCCGATCGACAGCGATGAAAAACGGGTTTTCTATACCAAGCAGTGCGGCAAGATCAGGGTCCTCGATCACCTCGAGCCGCAGCGTCCGCGTCTCGGCATTTGCGCCGGCGTTGGCGAGCGCCCGCGACCAACCGATTGAGTCATCAACGGGCTTGCCATCGAAGGTGACGAAAGAGCCGATGCCGACCTTGGTGGTGATCAGCCCGCGGCTGGACAGTTCCTCGAGGCCCTTGCGAACGGTGTTGCGGCTGACGGAGAAACGCTGGACGAGCTCGTTCTCGCTTTGCAACCGGTCGCCGAAGCCCAGAACACCGGAGCGGATTTCATGTTCGAGAACCGTGGCGATCTGTTCGGGCTTGCCCGTACCGGGAGACGATGGGACCACGCGGCGGACCATAGGCATACCTGTTCATTGCACCTGTATAGTCCTGTGCAATGTATCTGCAACGCCAGCTCTGTCAACCGACGGCGGAGGGGCCACACAGATAAACCAAGCTGCTTGATGATACCCAGCGGCCGTGAAGGCCATGCGAGGTGCGGCGGGCGAACGGGGTCGCTGGAGATTCACTGTTCGCTGCTGGAAGACCCCTCGGCTGCCCCGTCACCATCGGCAGAATGCGGCAGAATGCCGAAGTCGCGCGACTTGGTCCCATGCGCCGCCGTCAGGAAGCCATCGGCTGTGAGGCCTCGCCTCAAAAGTTCGCGTACCGCAGCCGACCGGCTCGGCATGCGCTTGTCGAAGCGCCAGTTCTCCAATGCCGCCAGTTCATCGACGGTCAGCATGATCTGCAATCGTTCCGGGCGTTCCAGTTCGGACATCTCGGCCTCCAGCCATACCAGGCTAAAATTGGCTGAGTTAGTATGTTCCTAATTCTTTGTAGAGTTAGGTATATTGGCAGAGTACGTCAAGACCTCCAGATGCATGATCCGTGCAGAAGTCCGATGAAGCGGATCAAGCATCAAATGGGCAATCAACAAAATACGCTAACTATTTGGCACAACACGATTTTTGATGATTTTCGCTTGCCAATCGCGGACCTTGGGCGCATGGTAGAACACGAGGGACAAACCGCTCCCGAAAGGAAGGTTTTCCATGCGCTACGGATTTTCGGTTCGCCTGCACGAAGACGTCAGTTCCCGAGTCCGAGCTACATTGCGGTCCGGGATTGCCATCAATCTGACTGCTGTCGCCGAAGCCGCGCGACTGCAGAACCTTGCCGAGAATGTTGCGCGCGAAGACATCGAATGGCTCGTCATGCAAGCAGCCCAGCTCCAAGGCGCAGCTATCGAGTTCGACGGCTTCGCGGAAACCGATCTGGCGGAGTTCGCGTGCCCCGAACCGATGCAAAGCAGTCCCGCGCTGGGTCGGGACGCCTTGGAGGGCGGGGTGACCGTTTCGCCGGATTTTGGCCGTCAAACGCATTGAGGCGCGTGCTCTTGTGAGCCCTCGTCATGCTGCCGCCACGTGCTCGGCAAAAAGCCCGCCATAATGGCGGGCTTTGGACTGATGGAGGTTTGGTGGACGAAGGCCTCTCGGCCGGTCCGACATTTCATTCCGATGTATTCGCCCTAGCGGCGCGCGATCAGCAGGCACAACTGGCGCAAATCGCTGTCATAAGTGCCTTCGCTGCTGAGCACGTCGACGCAGCGCCTCTTCATCCTGGCCAACTTGTCGCTCGACATGTCGGCGACGACCTGGGGTAAGTTGGGATTGCTGGGATTGTTGGGATTGTTGGGATTGGACGGGCTGCCCGGGTTGGACGGATTGCTCGAATTGGTACCACCGCCGATCCCGACACCGGCGCCGACATTGATGCCGCTGCCGATCCCGACCCCCGCGCCGGCCCTGACGCCGCTGCCGACACCTACCCCCGCGCCGGCGGCAATGCCACCGGAACCGCCGATCGTGGCGCCGGCACCGGCGTTGATGCCGCTTCCGCCCCCGACCGACGCGCCGGCGCCCGCGGCAATGCCGCTGGAACCGCCAACCGTTGCGCCGGCGCCGGCGTTGATGCCGCGACTGCCGCCCAGCGACGCACCGAGGCCGGCCTTGATGCCGCCGCTGCCCCCAACCGTTGCGCCGGCACCAGCGTTGATGCCCTGGCGGCCACCAACCGTCGCGCCGAGGCCGGCTTTGATGCCGCCGTTGCCGCCAATGGAAGTGCCAACACCAACGGCAATTCCGTCCGCGGCATTCACGGGCATCGAGAGCATGAAAACAACTGCGCTGCCCGCCACCGCATTGGTGATTGTTTTGATTATGATGGTCATAACACTCTCCTTGCTGTAGTTGCGCTGAACAGCCCGCGACATCGCCGGTTGCATACCTACTAATTTGCAAGAAGATTATCGGTTTCTTTGCCGATCAACTTACTGGCCTCATGGTATCTGTTCACACAACAGCCGAGTGAAGTTTGTAGTGAAATTTTCCGAAAGTTTTACTTCGAGAAGGTCCTCTGCCGGGTGAAGCAATGCGAGCGTCAACTGATGGGCGCCGCGATAGACGAACGTCGCCGCAACGGTCGGCGATCGAAATAAGGCGAATTCTTAAATCTGAAAACGACTACATCAATCCGACACGAGGCAATAGAAAACGGGCCGAGAAGGTCCGCCATGCGCGTGTTTGCTTCGCCGTGCTGCGCCATTTTTGCCAGAACATTTCCGTCGCCCGCATTGTTTTCTCTGTAGTCGCCATGCGACGACAACCGAATGATGGAGATCAACATGCTTACGAAAATCCTGACAGCCTCCATACTTGCAGCCGGTCTGGCGACCGCGGCGATGGCCCAGAATGCCGGCTCGGACAACAATGCGCCTGGCAGTGAGAAGAGCGTCGTCGTCCAGCCCAAGCCGAATGGCATCGACCCTGGCACGACCAGCAGCACGATGGGCACGACGGGTGCCATGAACTCCAATGCGGATCAAAACTGCCCTGCAACCCCGCAAGGTGCCCAACCCGATGCGTCCAACAAGCCTGCCGGGACGGTTTCCCCGACTGTCAACGACAACAATTGCGGTAAGTAGTAAGCCACGACAATCCGGCTTACCATCGCGGGTGGGCGGCAGCGGGACTGGTTAGGACTGGTCCCGCCTTACGATGGGCCAACCGAACCACGAGATCCAGCGATGCAATCAAATCCGCTCGAGTTCACGCTTTGCGCGGTCGCGCCTTGGGTTTGGTTCCCTCTTTGGCGGCCGGCGTCGGCTTAGGCTGGCGTGCTTTCGGCTTCGGCCGGCTGGCGGTCTCCTGCGCGGCGGTTTCTGCGTCGATCTCGGCGGTAGCCTGATCCCAATGCTGCTGATGCGACCCGTCGGGCCTGCCTGCCTGTTCCCAGATCGCGTGTGCCCGCTGGCGAATCCGTTCCTGCCTGTCCGTCACTGTTGCCTCCGTCGGCTCGGTTCATGCGTAAGCAACTTTGTTCTAGCTGAAATTTCGACCCGCGTCTTGAGCGGCAGGCACCGTTATTGAGCCTCTCTGTCACACAGGACAGCAACGCCGAGGAGCGCCGCCTTCTTGATGATCAGCCCTTCAAGATCGGCGTCCGAGCGCTCCGTTCCGGTGCGTTCGCGCAACAGCGCGATCGCTGCCTTCATCGACAGCAGGCCATCGCCTCGTTCAGCAAGCAGTTTGTCGACGGCTGCGGCCACGTTGGTCGGCTCGACATGCGGCAGCATGGGAATGGCTCCTTTCCTTATTCCGAGACGACAGCGGCAGCTCCATCCCGATCGCTCGGGATGGAGCTCGATTTCATAAGACCGTGACCTTTCCAAATCCGGTTCGCGGTTTGGGAACGCCGATCATTCGATGACCTGCACGATCTTGCGGGTGCCTGGGTCGACGAGCACGGTGCGATTGCCGACGACGACGTATCTGTACTGCACGTCGGGAACATCGATCGGTTGCAGCTCGACCGTATCGGGCAACGTGGAACCGATATTGAGCTCCACCCCCAGAAGATTGATCGACGCCAACGGGTGCTTGTGGACGTATTCGCGGATGACCGTCTGCTGTTCGGGCGTGACAATCACCTGGTCTGCGGTGGCCACGCCGACGCCGGCGAGCAACACCAATCCCGCCGCAGCAGGAACAAGGTGGATTTTCATCGTCTACTCCTGTTGTTACGGGCCTCGCCTTTACGGTTGCGACGCGGTATTCCGGTCGAAGCGGCGAACCCTCTAGGGAAACGCCCACGCCACCTTGTTGTTCCGTAAGTGGCGGCTAATCCAATAGCGGTGAAGTGCCCGTGCGGTGCGGCTAATGGACTGCGGATGAGCTGCGGTGGCCCGCGTCGCAAGACGCGGGCCAATCGGTTTCCCGATCAGCAGCGATACCGGAGGGGGTGATATCGGCTGCGTCTAAAACAACATTTAGGACAAGCTAATGTTCCTAGGCGACTGCAACAAACCTGCCGGCTCGAACGGCGCGGCGTTACCCCCCGTCGCAGCCCCGTGGGCAGCCCCTGTAGCAGCAAATGAAGCGGCTACTGCTTGGGCGGCTGTGGCGGCACCTCGCCGGGCTTGATCACCGGGGTCCTGCCCTCATCCGGCGGTGGCGCCGCCATGCCCTG
Source organism: Mesorhizobium sp. M1403 (assembly GCF_040317695.1). NCBI lineage: Bacteria > Pseudomonadati > Pseudomonadota > Alphaproteobacteria > Hyphomicrobiales > Phyllobacteriaceae > Mesorhizobium > Mesorhizobium sp. M1403. The sequence continues at coordinate 210,255 of NZ_JAMYKY010000008.1, forward strand.
ATCGCCCGTTGGCGGCGGCTTCAGCACCCCACCGCATGGCTCGAGCGTATCGGACAAATTGTTGCCGGCCGGCTGCTGCTGCTGGCTGTTCTTGTCCGGCGGCTCGACCTTGCAGCGGTCGAATTGCGACTGTTCGCCCGGCTGCGCGGACGCCGGCACCGCCAGCACCAGCGCGCCTAGCATGTACGGCAAGAAAATGAGCGGTCTCATGTCGAGCTCCTTTCGCGCCAGGATCGTCTGACTTGTGAAGCCAGGCAGGCGCGATTGGTTCCGTCGTGCGGCAATGCGCCCGGACCGCAGTGGCCCGGGAACCGGCCGCCAGACTTATGAGTTCAACCACTGAGCCAGTTCAGGGCCGCCGACATTATGGAGAACCAGCGATGGAACCGCGCAGGAAAGAACGAACCGACGACGAGACGGAGAGCCCGACCATCCAGCAGCAGGACTGGGATGCCATCCGGAGCGGGAGAATCCTCCCAGACGGCGTGCCGCAAAACGGCGACATCCGTTACGACGTCGAGAAAGACGGCGAACTGCCGGAGGAGGACGACGATAACGCTTACCAGGAAAGCGACGAGGCCTTGCCGGACGATACCGATGAACGCGTTATTTCACGCGATCTCGCACGTGAAGGTGGTCCTTTCGACGAAGAATGAGCCACCGCCTTTCGCACTGCCCTCGCTGTCCCGCGTCGGCGGCCCGATGAAAAAGCCCCTGCTTTCAATTCGGGAGGTCGAAGACCGGCTCCTGGCAGCGATAGACCAGACATTGACCGTCACGCGTCTTGATATAAGCGGCGCCCGGCACCTGCGGCCAGTCGCATTCATTGCCGAATCGGCGGACGTATCGGTCGTAGGTGTTCCGTCCGGTGGTGAGCACCACCGAGCGATGCCTCTGGATCAGTAGCTGTGTCTGTTCGCACGTCATCGCGCGGCTGTCCGGCCGGGCGTAGGCCGTCGCGGCAAACAGAAGCGCCCCGGCTGTCAGGACTGCCGCTTGTGTCAGGACTCTGGCAAGCATGACACCATCTCCCGTGAAGCCTAACGCGCATCTTGGTCTGGCAGGCGTCGGATCGAGCCGCCCTGTCGCGAAGGAAAGATCGTACAGAATGCCAGGGAAAATGCAAAAAGCCCGCCGCACCTTTCGGCGCGGCGGGCTCAAATAAACATCACTCTTTTGTCAGCTTGGGCGGCTTACTCCTCCTTCACCGGCCCGAACCGGCGCACGATCACCTCGAAGACGATATCCGAGATCCACATCGCCGATACGCCAATTAGAAAAGCCGCGGCCAGCGTCGTGGTGTCGTCGTCCGGGGAGGGGATGGGCAGGCCGGCGGCGCGGAAATAATGCACGACCGGCAGCGTCAGATAGGCGGCCGCCAGCGCGCCGCAGATCGGCGAGGCCACCATCTCGCGGACCTTGTAGCGGTGCCGCGACAAGGCCCGCAAAATGCCGCCGGAAAGGCCGGCGACCAACACCGGTGCCTTGATGCCCAGAACGTCGAGCAGCTCGTGCATCATGGCGTCCACCCGCACCATCTGGCGCCCTGGCCGTTGAAGGCGTTCATCTCGTCGAGCTCGGGCCGGGTCATGGCGGCGACGACGGCCGCCGATGGCCGGCGCGGCTGGTTGTGGTCGCACCAGACCTGGCGCGGATTGCCGGCCGGCGTGGTTGTCGTGCAGCCGGCGAGCACCAGGCAGAGGATCAGCGCCTTGCCCATTTCCCAGCCTCCGCTCTTGCTGCCGCATCGGTCATGCCGGCCGCCTTGCGCCCTTCGGCGGCGGCCTCACGGTTCATTTCGAGGCGGTCTTCGGCGGCCGCGATTTTTGCCTCGGCCTGTTTGGCCGCTTCTTTCTTCGCCCGGTTGATGCCGCCGGCAACGTAAAGGCCGATGCCGCCTGCCACAGCGGCGAATACCGTCATGACGACCTTGTTGCCGATGATGGCGCTGAGAATGGCGAGGAGTGCGGCCATCATAAATCCTCCGCGCGGCGGCGGCGCAGGAACTCGGTCAAAACGCCGTTAATCACAAGAAACCAGGGGAACCGTTCCCCCGGGATAATCGGCGAAAGAACCTGCGGGTCGACATAGGTGACGATCATCGCGATGACGCCGATGGCCGCCTGAAGCCGCGCCCAGAATATTGTCTCGCTGTCGCAGAAAAAGCTCTTGATCCGGGTCCACATGTCATTTCCTTCCAAACAGTTTGAGGATGGCTGATAGTTTGAGGATGGCTGCGGTCAGCGCTGCCCAGGAGCCGGGCTTGGCGACGGCCACAGGACGCGCAGAGGGCGCGGGCAAGGCGGTCGGTTGTGGAACGGCAACCGGCTTCGCTGGCTCTGGCGGAGCTGCAGGCTGAGGGACAACCGCGGATGACACCGGACCGGCAGACGGCCACGGCGTATCCTTGATGCGCGACCATTTGCGATAGGCCTCGGCAAGCCTCGTATCGTAGGCGTTCTTGCGATAGCCGGCGCCGTTGTAGCCCTTGGCGAATCCCGCCCAGTCATGATTGCGCAGATTGTCGTCGAGCCGCTTCTCGACAATGAAATCGATCGCCGCGCCGAGCTGCAGCGCCTCGTCCGCCATTATCGCCTCGACCATCGCCTGCACGGTAGGAAAGCCGGCCGCCTTGAAATTCTCGCCGAGAACCTGGCCCAAGCCCCACGAGGCGGATTTGAGCGCCGCGGTTTCGTCGATCGCACAAGCTGCCCTGAGCCGTGGGTAGCTATCCCTGGGATAGGGCTTCTCGCCCCACTTAGGATAGGCGAGGCCGGCGGCTACCGCTTGTGCCTGCTTGGCACCCGACAGGTTACGGTAGAAGACGTGCGGTTCGAACAGGATAACCGGCCGGCCAACGGCGTCGAAGCCGTGCCCGCTGGTTTCAACATCGAGGAACGCGTGGATCTCGTCCTCGCCGACGCCGATCCGGGCGCCGAGTTTCGGCAAGTCTATGTCATCGAGGCGCCTCGCGGCGCCCTTGAATGAAAGGTCCATGGGCAGTCCTTTCCGCCCTTGTGGGCAGGTTTTGAGGTTGAAAAACGGATGCGTGGCGGCAAAGCAGAATTGGGCGGCAGCGCGTGCCGATGTTGCCGTGGCAAGGAAGGTTGATGTTTTCGACCCGCCGTGTGAAATGGGCGCGGGATGGTGCACATGCCTGATGATGAACAAACCGCTGCGGCGCGCTGGTCGGTGAGGTCCGAGCTCCGTGCCGTCGGTCGCGACAAGCCGCTGCTCGCGGTGCTGGCGGCGATCCTCTGCCTTTATTGTGCGTTTATCGCCGGACCGATCGTCTATGCGGTGCTGGCCATCAACGGCATTGCGGATTTCTTCAAATAGAGCCGGTTTCGGCGATCTCGCGCCGGTCCGACCCGCTGTACCGGCCCCGAAATGGCTCTGGCCTGCATGAAATTGCTTAGCCGGATGAAACTGTTCGCGTATATCGTTCGTACCTGTAGGGGGTGCGGGAGGACACGTGACGATAAGAATCAGGCTTCCAGGCGGGACTTTGAAGATCAAGAAAAGCGACGAGCTGCGGCGCCGCGAGCAGAAGCGCGAGGTGCCGGTTTGGCAGGTCGGCAATTACTTCGTCATCTGGTGGCCGAGCAGCGTGTCCGATCGCCCATCCTCGCCCAAGAAACCCCCGCCCAGGAAATAGCCCGCGCACCAGACGATCCCCGACTGGGCGCTGGCGCCTTTGTGCAGGATCAGGAACCGCCCTGCGCGCGCCAAACCTCCAGGACCGCTCGCCAAATCCCAAAAATAGTCAGCGGGCAGGCGTTGACTCTTCCGCGACGGAAGGTCTCTGGTGCTGTATTGCACAATGGGGTGGCGGAATCGATGGCGGTGCGTATCAGGATGCCTGGCGGCACGCTGAAGGTGAAGGTGTATCGCGAATTGCGCGATCGCGAACGCGCCCGCCGCATACCCGTCGTCAGGCTCGGCCGGGTTTATTTCACATGGTGGTCGAACCGCCAGCGCCTGATTGACGATCAGTCGCCAGGATGAAGCTCCTTTCGTCCGGGCATGCGCCTGCCCGCCCGGCGCCGCGAAGCCTCCGCGAGCCAGCTCGCAAAATAAGTTGATGATGCTGCTGTTGACTCTTCCGTAACGGAAGGTCTCTACTTACCGCATTGCACACAATTGCTGCGTTGCACAACGGGAGTTGGACCGATGGCAGTGCGTATCAGGCTGCCGGGCGGCACTCTGAAGATGAAGACCTATCGTGAGTTGCGCGCCCGGGAACGCGACCGCCGCGTTCCCGTGATGAAGATGGGCTCGCTGTATTTTGTCTGGTGGTCGAAAGGCCAGGAATCTCACGAGAAGCCGCAGGACAGCAGGCGCTAGCCGCTGGCGGCGGCGGACGCAGTGTTCGCGGTTTTGCTCGGCTTTTTTCTGCTGTCGTGACTCTAAATGTCTAGGCAGATTGTTTGGCTAGCGAGGGACCCGATCCTCCCGCGAGATTAAATGCTACTGCGACGAGCAGAGCGCTCCAGTCAGCTCCGCCCTCGCGGGTAGGTTGTTAGGTTCCTATTTTCACAGGGATTGGCTACTCGGATGGCCTTTTGATTCGGCACGAATTTCGTCGTCGCCGATGCCGATCAATGCCCCGACGCCCGGGATATGCGATCGGTGATGCGCGCTTCGCAGGTCCTCCTGGGACGCAGTGCCCGTGGTCACCCTCCAATGTTGTGGAAGGCTATATTGAATTACTGCCCTTGGGCATCTAAAGCTTTCGGCGATCATGAGAGGTTCCAGAGGGCTCAAGGACTGGTCGGCCCGAGCAGTTAGGGCTCTAGCCGGTAGGGGGCCTGCTTGAGCCACCCTGATGTTTCGGGATTTCACGTAGGGGCTAAGGATGCGAAAGACTTCCATCCTTGTTGCCGGGTTCCTCGCCGGCTCGGCGTTCGGTCATTGGGGCTACATGCCGCTAAAGGCTTCCATCTGGCCTGAAGCGGTAAGCGTTCCGGCAACCACGTATCAGGCGGCCCGCAACAGCATCTTTGCGGCCCGCCGGAGTTCTGGTGACGCTGTGATGATCGGCGACTCGATCACGGAAATGGGCGATTGGGACGCGATCTTTCCTGATTACCGGATCATCAACCGCGGCGTCTACAGCCGGCCTTCTGGCTCGAACCGATGAACTTTCCCGCGTCGATGCCGATATTGCCTTCGTGATGATCGGCACGAATGACTTCACGATCAGGCTAGACGCGAATGGGACCTTCGGGCGCTACAACAGGATCATCAAAGCGCTGGCTCCAAAGCGGTAGTGGTTCAATCTACACTGTTCCGAAGCGACCGATATCCCAAAATAAATGAAGCCACCGCTGAGCTGAACCGCAAGCTGCAAGCCCAATGTTCCGGCTCGGTCTGCGACTATCTGGACCTCAATGCGACCCTTGCGCCGAATGGCGTCTTGCTGCTGAAATATTCAGTCGATGGCACGCATATTACGGGAGCCGCATATACTTTATGGGCGGAACAGATTAGGGCGTTTCTCCCTGCGAAGCCGCGCCAGAATAGCAATTGACGTTGCGCATTCAATTGCCGGATGGCACACCTTGCGGCTTAGCGACGAACTCACAGCGGGGAAGAATGCGCAACCAGACACTAGATGCCCTTCGAGGCATCACGGCTCTCATGGTGTGTCTTCCATGTCGTCGGTACTGCCGGGATTGGAAACGGCGTCGATGACGTGTGGAGCTATGGCCGCATGGGCGTGCCGCTGTCCTTCGTGATTTCAGGCTTTATCGTTCCGCTGTCGATGGACCTCGCTGGGCACAAGATCAGCGGCTATTTCCGCTTCATTGCCCGGCGCATGGTCCGCCTCGAACCGCCCTACTTCGTGACGATCGCCTTCATCCTGATCAGCGGCGTGGCGCTGGCTCACATCCCGCAACTCAACACCTCGCATCCTCCCTACACCGTCACCAACGTGCTTTTGCATATCGGCTATGTGAACGCCTTCGTGGGTCAGCCTTGGCTTAGCGGACCGTTCTGGACGCTGGCTATCGAGTTTCAATATTACGTGGTGATAGGACTGCTCTTTCCGATCCTGGTCAGCAGCAGGACTGCAGGCTTGGCAATGCTTGGCGGGTTTGCCGCGCTCTCTATCGTGAGCACCGGATATGTCGAATTCCTGCCGCCCCATTTGAGCGTGTTCGGCACCGGCATTCTGACCTTCATGTTCTAGACGAAGCGGGTTGACCTCAACACGTTCTGCGTCGGGATCGCTGCCCTTTGCGCCGTGGTATGGTGGACGCTTGGACCGGAGCGGGCAATCACCTGTCTTCTAGCCTCGACTGCGATTGCAATCTCTTGGGTGCCGGCGTCGTCCCTGTTCAGCAGGGTCGGGATGATCTCGTATTCGCTTTACCTCGTGCACGTCCCTATCGGCATGAGGTTCGTAAAACTATCCGAGCGGGTGTTCCCCGGCTCCCCATGGCTGGCATCGGCTATTGCGCTTGCCGCGTGTTTCGGCGCGGCTTTGTTGCTCTGGTATTTTGTCGAAGAGTGGGCCAAGAAGCAGTCGAAGAAGATCGACTATGGCAGCAAAGCGCGCCGCGCTGCGCCAGATATCGTAAAAGCGCCCATCTCAGATGCGGAACCACAGGGGCCCTTGCTGCCATCAGAAGGCTAAGGACCGACCTTTATCCCAACAGGTTCGCCAGAGGAACTGAGCAAGGGTCGCCGTAGGACTATGGTTGCGTCGCGAAAGCTTTATAGGTGGAACCGGCTTGAAGCGACAAACCGCAGAATCCCACCCTCAACAAGCGCAACTGCTGAATCTGCGCCATCTGCGGCAAGGCATTGCACGACAGCAGCTCACCCAATTTAGCGCCAATGTTCCGATCGCAAGGCGTTCCTGAGCCGACAGCTTTGCAGGTTAGTGAAACGCTCTGGTAGTCTCGGCGCCTCGGCCATCAACCTCAGCCGGAGCGCCTTTTCCGGTCAAATGCCTTTGCAGATGCGACTCGCGCCGCTCTCGAGCGCAGTTCTTCTTTTCGGCGGTTCGAACGAAGCGTCTGGCAGGCGGTCGCGGTCGTTGCGCAAGGTTGCAAACCGTCGCTGTTTGTTGCAAATAATTTGCTGCGGGCGGGCGATCGAGGAGTCATCTAGCGATGAATGTCCAGTCGCGCGTGCATGCCTTTCTTCGCGCAACCCCGCTCCGCTATTGTTTTCACCTCGCAAAAGCTCACCTTGGTGGGTCTCCACAATCCGACGAGAGCGTGATCCTGTCGCGGATCGTTGGTCAAAGCCCGAAAACATTCTTGGAGTTTGGTTTTCATCCCACGGAATACAACTGCATTGGGCTTAGCGACTTCAGGGGTCTGCTCGTCGACGGCGACGCAACGACCGTGCGGTTGGCCCGCTCGCTGCTTCCAAAGCGGATCGAAGTGCGCCAGAGCTTCATCGATCTTGACAACATCAAAAACCTCGCCACGCATTTTCCACAGCTTGGAGTGCTTTCCGTCGACGTCGACGGCAACGACTACTGGTTTCTGCAAGCCCTGCTGCCAGTGCGTCCGGCTGTCATTGTCGCGGAGTACAATGCCAGTTTCGGTCTCAACCCAATCACCGTGCCCTATGATCTCGCGTTCGACCGCACGGCCAAGCATGACAGCGGCTGGTATCACGGTGCATCGATCACCGCCCTGACCAAGCTATGCAAGACGCACGACTACAAGCTCGTTGCCGTCTCGGCCGCCGGCGCGAACGCGTTCTTCTTACCTGACGCTTCGGACATACCGGAATTAGAGCCTGCCCAGGCCTATCGAGAGAACGTCCTGCGTAACCGCTGGTCTAGAACTACGGCTAAAGACCAATGGGAGCGCATCAAGCATATGCCTTTTATCGAAGCGCCCTGAGATCGAGACGAGAAATGTAGACTGGACGACCGGCTCGACATGCAGTGCGATACGACGGCACGACCCCCGTTGATGAGCGGCAGCGACAGGCATCACTTCACTAGGTCTGCTGGCCGCACCAATGCATCGGCCGGAACGTCGTATCGAACAATTGACCCGGCCGAGATAATAGCCCGATCGCCGATGGTGACACCCTTCATGATCATGGCGCTATTGCCGATCCAGACGTCATCTCCAATCACAATTGGCGACGATCGGATGCCGGGGTCGACGCGCGGGTGACCTTCCTTGAAGATGGCCTGCATTTGCGCAAACCGCTTCCGAGGGTCCATGGGATGCGAGTTGGTATCGTGGATCGCGACCCCCCATGAAACGTGCACCCGCTTGCCGATCTTGATCCCCACCGGATCAGACGACCAAACCGTTGAGCCGGGTCCAAGGTAGAACCAATCGCCGATCTCGATGCGGCCTGCATGGGCGAAGATTTGCAAATGTCCATCCAAATGGCTGTCGGCACCGATCGAAACCCTCGCTCGGTCGCCGTGGATGTTGAAGATTTCCGCCCCTGCACCGAACCGCGTCCGGGGTCCGACGATCGCATTCTCCCTGGCAGCGCCGGTGGCGATCCATGACCAGAAGAGACGGCGAAAAGCGAGGACGGTCGAGAAGATACGCATCCACCGGTATCTGCCACAAGCGAGCGAAATTTCCAACTAGATCAAGTGCCAAAGAATCCAACCCGCGATAGCGCGCGCAGCTTATCGGCAACGAAGCTGGCGTATCTCTCCCCGCCGACGCTGTTGAGGTGCAATTCGTCCGACATGTAGAGTGTCGAGGTCAGGTACCCGATACCACTGCCGCCGCCGACGTCGATGAAGCCCATCCCCATCATTTCACAGACCTCGCGTTCCCTCCGCATGAACTGGTCGAGAGTGTTCCCCTGACTGTTTGTCCTGAAAAGCCTATGAGTAGCGTGGCCAGGACCACCGCTGTAAGTACCGAGGCATATGATCTTGGCAATAGGGGCTCGGAGGCGCATGGCCTTGAAGGCATCAATCATGGCCCCGGTGAAGCCGGAAGCAAGGGTTTGATCCCCCAGGTCGCCTAGAACTACGTCGGCCGCTCCGAAATTATTCGGACCCGGCTCTAAAGTGATGATCTCGGCATCTACCGGAATAAGGGCAATCTGGTCGTAGATCTTTTGCGACCCATAGTGCCCATTGGTGGCAATTCCCAGGGACCCACCGCTATAGGCAAGATTTGTCGGAACCATGCCGGTCTTCACGGCCAGCGGTCCCCTATAGAACGCCTGGGCTGTGATGCTCGAACCGAGCAGCGTCCATTTCTTGCCGACAAGCGCTGCCCGACCGTCGTCGGCATCCGCGTCAATCGCGCTCGGATCGAGCGCGCCGACATAGCGGATGGTGTTGGCGGCAACCGGCGGCATTCCAGCAGCCTTGATCCAGGCTGCGGACGAAAAATCGCGCGGCGAATTGAGGATGTTCGCGCCCCCGTTGATGCTCAGGCTAGAGCTTTGGAGACCGAGGCCCGACACGCCGTCGCCGACGTAAGGATGGCCACCGGCGGCCGGGAACACGCGATGCTGGACATTGGCGATGCCGGTGCCGTTCGCAGTGCCGGTCACCCGGCAACGATACCAGTTGGCGCCGATCGCCTGCGTCGAAACGGTGCCGAATGCCGCGCCGCTGCCGGAAGCGGTGCCACCTGCAAGATCGAAGGTGCAGTCGAAGGCGCAGGCCCCGTTGGAAAACAGGTTAAGGCGTGTCCTCTCGGCCTTTTGGGCATACACATCCCAAACGAAGGTCTGACCGATCACCCATGCGATGGCCTGATATACAGACGGGCTGCCCGAACCGGATTGCTCGATGATCTTGTCGGCCGTTAGCCGGCCATTGACCAGCACATCGATGACGTCGACCAGCGCCTGCAACTGCGGCACCACCCTGACTTCCGGGACGGTCGCGGCTGCGGCTGTGCAGTTGGTCTTGGTGAAGACGGCGTTCGTCGGGTCGCTGCTCGGAAACAGATTGGTGGTCGTTGACGGAAGCCGCAGGACGATGTTCCGCACGTAAACGCCGGAGGCGCCATCGCCGGTGAAGGGGACACGCCGGCCGGCGAAAACCGCGTCTGGACGTTGGCAGCGCCGTTCGCAGTCGGCGTGACTACCACTCTGCATTCGTACTCGCCACCGCCCAGCGCGATCATAGAGAAGCTGGTGAGTGCCGGGCCGGTACCGGTGCAGGTACCGTCCGACAGATCGAAATTGGCGGTATAGACAGCTGGCCCGTTGGAAAGCAGCTGCAGCAGCCGGCGCTCGGATGCCCTGGCGGTCACGACATGCTCGACTACGACGCCAGTCGAGAATGTATAGGTTCGGAAACAGGTCGGCGCGACGGAACCAGTGCCCTCGGTCAGCTTGATCGTAGTGACCGCAAGCCCTTCTATGCGCGACAGCGCATCGACGTTCGTCACAATGCTGGCCGTCGATGAACGAACTCCTATGTCGGTTGCAACCGGCCCGGCGTCAACTCGGAATAGGCCAAGCAAGCCGGCGCTGACCTCCGTCCAGAAATACTCGCCGACATCGACATTCCTGCCCATTACCGCCACCGCCGCGGCGCCGGCCAGCCCCGCCGACGCCCCGAAGCTGAACGTCGGCGCCACCGTGTAGGAGCCCGGCGCCGTGATCAGTATCTGCGTCAGCGCCCCGCCCGCCACCACGAAGCGGCCGGCCGCGCCCGAACCTGTGCCGCCGGCAAACGCCAGGTCGAACGTGCCATTGGCGCCGCCCGAGCCCGCCGTGATTGCGCCATTGCCGACGACGCCGAAGCCGATTGCCGCCGCAGTCGTCGGGAAAATGCCCTTGCCGTAGAGCGAAGCGTCGCGTGCGGCCTGGGCGCTGATGACTGCGGCCGCCGCGGCGACTGCATCGGAATTGGTGGCAGCCCGGTCGGCCGTGGTTTGGCTGGCATTCGCGGCGGAAGCGGCTGCGCTGGCCGATGCCTGGCCGGCGCTGGTTTCCGCAGCATCCTTCAAGGCCTGGGTTTCATCGCGCAGCGCTTCGACCTCTTCGACCACGTCGGCGATGTCGGGCGGAACGGATGCGGCGATGGTGATGGCATCGGCGCCGACGGCCGGCTCGTCGGCCGTGAATTCGAACACGCGGTCGGCATTGACCGATCCGATCTGGATGTGAACCGTCGTGCCCTTCTGCAGGGTGCGCGTGGTGCGGGCGTCGGCGGCACGGAACCATTCGCCTGCGCTCGCCGTGTAGATGCCGTTTTGCGTCGGGTCGGCCTGGTCCTTGACCAGCACGCGGTCGCCGATTTCGGCCGGCACGCCATCGATGGCCTGCAGGCCGTGCAGGAGGATGTCGGCCGTGGTTGCGAGGCGCACGGGTTCGCGTTCGCCGGTCAGGAGACGAACGGCGGCAGTTGCAGGTCGGGACATGAGGGGTTGCTCCATAAAAAAAGCCCCGCATAAGCGAGGCTGGAAGGGGTTCGGTGCTGGCGGTGGGAAATCTAAGCTAGGCGGCCGGACACCGCGTTATCCGGCGCGGCAGGTGTATTCACGGACGATTTTGCGGACAGCGAGCAACGCGGCCTATAGCAATCCGCCAACAAGCCTTCTTGTGCCGCTCATGGCCGCCAGCCCGCAGGCCATGCCGGCGCAGTCGGCGACCCAGTCGAGGATATCCATATCGCGCGCGATCAGCTGCACGCCCTGAAGCAGCTCGATCGCCGCGCCGGTAATGGCGAGGAGCACGACCAGCCTCGTCTTGTGTTCCGGCCAGCCGAGGCTTCCGAGCGCCGCCAGCGCTGCGAACGCCGCGGCGTGGTTGAGCTTGTCATGGTGGAAGGCGAAGCCCATGTCCAACTCCTGCAGGAACCGCACCGGCGAAAGCGCGAGCAGGAGAACACCGGCCAAGGTAAGCAGAAAAGCGATCCTTGCCATCGTCGAAAAAGAGTCTGTGCGCAACTGTCAATCCTTCATCTGAAACAGGGGGCGATCCAGAAGGCACCGCCAACTGACCGCTCTGCGGTTAGCGGGCCATAAGCCAGCATCGTGAAAGCACTAAAAGATTAGTATAGCTGGTTGAACCAAGCTGCTTTGCCGCGGCTCTTTGCGATCAAAGTCTGGGCAATGCGCCTGCTTGCTGCTCGAGTTCGGGGCTTGCCGATGATCACCGCACGGTAGAACCTTTAGCTAGCTGACGGCGCTTGCAGAGAAGCGCCGATACATCACTTCGGAAGTAACGGAAGCACATTCTCATCAAGGAACTTGAGACGGCTACCCACATTTCGGCGTTGGCTGGGCTAGCCGGCACATCGACCGGGATTAGATCCGCCACCGGGTCCCCCCGTCGCGCAGCTTCGACCCACTCTTCCATGGCGCCGATATATCCATCCAGCGCCTCGTATGGAGTCTTGGCGTCCTCACAAGTCAGGTATGTCGGAGGCACATCGCCTACGATCACCCATACCCACGGATCCAATTCCGGCCTGCCAGGTACAATCTCGAAAAGGAAAATATATATTATGCCGTCGGCCCATACCCAAGATATTCTCCCTTGATGTCTGAAACCAGTCATAAAACTCAAGATATTTTCGGGCTTCCAGACGTGCAGCATCAAGCTCTTCATCGCCTGTGCTTTTGTCAGCCGACGGCAAGCGGGTGACGCTAGTCAAGTCGGGTTTGACGTCGCTATAATTTCGCTCGACCACTTGTGTTCCCTTTCATTTCTTGCTTGAGCCATCTTCTTCTTGCCCAGCGAGCATAGTCTCCTGCATCGCTATGGTGTTTAATATGATCTGCTCTCGCACGATGCGTGCCCCCGGTCGGCCAGCGCTTTCTCGTGAGACACATCCATATTCAGCGCTGCACAGGCTTGTCGCGAGTGCGCTGCACGGCTCTACCGGAATGGGCTCGCAAAGCTCAACGCTGCTCATGCCAAATGTCGAACGGCTTGATGGTAGCTGAAGGGAGACCTCGTTCATCAAACACATCGAAGACTCGCTCTGATAAGACGAGGTCAAGGTTCTTGGCGATGCCGAAGTCATCGTGACCCGCCTTCCCGCTCACCTTCAGCCACACGAAAGATGGAAGCTCTACCTCGGGCTGCTGTTCGCGAAAATCTTCGGACGTTATGACTTCAACAGGGGCGAATGCCGCTCCGGTGAAGCCGATTTCTGACAATGCGTGCGCGGCCTCTTCCGTCACGAGGAAACATGGAAAGCTTGTTATAAGAACATCACCGATCCATCCCTCCATCTGGTACACAAGCTTGCTCACGATAGGAGGGTGGACACTGGTATCCATGACAGTGCCGTCGCCCAATCCGCCGGCCACATCGGGCAGAATGTCAAAGTATCTCATCAGTCACCTATTGGTAGATAGAACAAATGTCCATACTTCTTGTCGATTCCAGTAACATAGTCAAGGACCTTCTGGCGAGTAGCATGAGGGTTTTTCTTATAGAAATATTCCCACTCGTTCCGAATGACCTTCTGGTGCAAATTTATGTCGAACTCGTTCCGGATTCCACGAAGATTCTCGATTGAATGCAGCTCTTGCTCTGCAAAAAGCCCGGGATACCTTTTAAAAACTCCCTGCTCGACGCCATGATGCACTATATAGTCGCTTTTGTTGAGACTAGGATTCGCGTCGAAAAAGGTTTTTCGATAGTCCTTGGATGGAGCCCACCCAACCTTCGCCCCGGCATGTTTAACTTTGGACGTATCCCTAGCAAGCATCGCACCTAGTAACGCGGTATCAAAGGCACTATCGGACATTTCACCGGCTCGCGTCTTCCGGCGTGGGATTGGTGGCGAGACCGAGCGCGCAAGCGCTTGCTGGTGCCTAAGGGTTTCGGCATCGACCCCACGAACAAGTGCCTCGCCGCCTTCGACTAGGTCAGTCGACCGCCTCGAAAATATTGAGAGTTTCTCTACCCAGGGCTTGGCAATCTTCGCCGCGGCGCGTTCCAGGGCCACCACCGCCAACCTATCGCCAGGAATTGCGCCCGCGGCATTGAGCAGTGTTTGGTCGTAGTTGCCTTCCAGCGCTGCATTTCCAGCCTTCTCCAGTGCAAATGACGCTCCAGTGCAAATGACGTCCCCAACGGCGTGAAGTCGGCCACCGAGATGCTGTCTTCGCCAAGCCCATCGGAGCCCACGAGTTTTTGCGCGAGAAGACGCCATAGGCTCCCCCGCTCACTGTCGCCGGCTATCAATCTCCCGAGCCACTCTTGATTCGTCGGTAAGTAGTTGGTGAGTTCCGCGTTTGATACCGATCGTCCTGGCTCGACAGTGTTGGCTAAATCGAGCAGCATCATCGGGTCGACTACAGCTGCCCGGACCGACCTGTCCGCGATGCTGTTGTCCGTTTGGGACGCGCTGGTCTGAAACAGGTGGCTCAGCACCGCTTCGCGCGCGGCTTGATTCGGTAGCGCGGCGAACACATTGCGCAGCTCTGCGGTCTGGTGTTGCGGCTGGGCCTTGAGTCTGCCGACAATGTCCTCAGCGACAGAGTTGGGTAGCGGCTGGGCGATCTCAAAACCCAACTGTTGCTGGGCGGCGATGGAGCCAATGATCGCCGCCCGATAGTCTCCCGGCTTCGACAGGTTGCTCCAGGCCGCATCAAGGTTCGCGAATGCCTCGCGGACATAGCCGCCCGGATCGGCCTGCCTGGCCTTGAACGTCAGGTCCGCGGCGGCGGCGATAGCGTCATGGCGTGCCTTGTCCACTTCCGGCGTTGAACTATCTGCGGTGGGGTCGGCGTCCTTGACCATGGCCCGCACGGCGTTATTCGACAGGTCGCGCATGCCGTGGAATTGGCGATTAACCTCAACGGTCCTGTTGAACGCCTCGAAGCGCCCGGCGCCTTCGGTAGCGCCATAGAGAGCGACGAATTGTTCCGGCGTTGGGATCGGGCCGGAATAGGTTCCACTGTCCCTGATGTCGGCCGGCGCATTCTGCTCGGCCAGGATAATGTTTGTGCGTTTTTCGACTTGCCGCATCGCGTCGGCGGCTCGGGCCTGCTGGACCAACCCTGGCCGCTCTTCGGGGGCAATGTCGTCCCCAAAGGCCTGCGCCGACCTTTCGTCCGGCGTAAGCTTGCCTACCCGGTCACGGAGCGAAGCCGGTGCGGCAGTTCCATCCGCCGGAGGCCCACTCACAGCCTCGACGGTATCGTCCTTGGTCTTGCCGTCCGTTGCGGCCAACACCGCCCCCAGCACCTCCGCAGCGCGCTTCGGGTCCCGCGCGATCATCGCCTGGGCAAGCGCCTTTGCGGTGTTGCCGCGCCAGGCAGCCTCGGCCGCCTGCCGGGCCGCCGGGTTGCCCATCTTGCCGATCAGTTCGAGCCCGCTCTGCCTGATCGCCTCGAACGTGTCGCTATCGTCCGGGTCGCCCTGCGCGATGGCGCTTGTGTAGCCGTCCTCGACCTTGGTCCATTCGGCCTGCTCGTAGTTCTGGCGCCGCGCGTGCTGCTGCGCGGCCATGCGCGCCGAGCCGGCGAGCCGCAACGCCTGCTTTTGCGCGAGGAAATTGGCGCGTTCACCCTCCGGCACTTTGGCCGCGGTGTCGTCGAAGATCTGGTCGAACAGGCCGGGCTTGACGACGCCGTCGCTGCGCGGATCGAGCTGGCCATACATGAAGTCGTGCAGGCCGCCGCCGTCGGCCGGCGCGGTCTGCACCGCCACGGCCTCGGCGTGCGCGATGCGTGCGTTCAGCTCGCGGCCGATAATGTCGGCGTCGAACGCATCCTGCTGCTGCTTCTGCTGCCGAAAGCGCTCGGCCACCGCCGAGAGCTCGTCGCCAAAGCCTTGCATGGCCGCGCCCACCGGCGAGCCGTTCGGATAGGAGGCCACAGTGCCGGTATCGAGCCGGCGCTGGGCAAGCTGGAGCGGGATGGTGGCCATCAGTAGAGGCCTCCGCCCGGCGCCGGCGGGAAGGCGCTTCTGCCGAACGTCACCGCCTTGGCCGGGTCGTAGAGCCCGGAGATGCCCGATACGAGATTGCCGCCGGCCTTGAAGATCGAGGCGCCCACCGCCTGCCTGCCGGAAAAGCGCGCGATCGCCGCCTGCGTGCCGAGACCGTTCTGGCGCAGCTGCGAGCCGTACTGGATCGCCTTGAGGTCGAGCTGGCCCTGCCTGGCATTGGCGGCCAGCACCTCGGTCGGCGATCCCGCCATGGCGACGCCCGAAGCGCCGGCCTGGGCACGCGCCTGCGCCTGCAGCAGGTCCTGCTTGTGGCGCTCCTGGCCCTGCTCGAAGGCCGAGCTTTGAGCGTCGGCCCGCGCCTGCTGTTCATAGGCTTTGGCCTGGTAGTCGGCCATCTGCCTGGACTGCTGGCCTTCCGCTAGCGCGCCGCCGACCGAAAGCGCCGTGCCGATAAGAGCTAGTGTGCACATGGTCAGCCTCGTTCGCCGGCGGGAATGAATTTGCTTTTGATGCCGTCGACCGGCGCGCCGATCGAAGGGCGCCGGTCGAGCACGCCGCCGGGACTGAGGAAGGACAAAAGCAGCCGGTCGGCCTGGATCGCCGGGCGGCTGAGCCGCGTGGGTGCTGTGGCCCGCGGGCCGGCCATGGCCGTGCGCCGGATGGTGGTCAGGTTGACTTTGACCCCACCTTCGGCATCGAACATGCCGTTGGCGGCGGTGACGGCGCGGCTCAAGGCATCGGCCGCGAACAGCTCCTGGCGCAGTTGCTCGATCAGCCAGTGGACCGTGCGCCAGCGCTCGCCGAGCGCCTCGGCGTTTGTCCTGACCTCGTCGCCGTGCGGCGGCGTGTCAGCGCAGGGTTCGGCGGGGGGTTCGTCCAGGGGGGCGCCAACGCGGCGCTCGTCCGCGTCCTCGATGGTTTTCTCGATCAGCGCAATTTCAGCGGTGCAGTCGTCCAATGCGGCACGCGCCGCCGTCAAATTGCCGGCGCCGAAGATCGCGTGAAACTTTTCCGTTTCCAGCTCGCCCTTGCGGGCGATCGCATTGTTGAGGTCGGTGTCGAGCAAGGCGATGACGGCGGCAAAATCGGCAGCCGTCCGCGCCCTGCCGAGGTCTTCGGCATGGGGGAGTTGGGTCACTGGAGAATTTCCTTCTTGAGGGAGGACATCGCAGCTGCCAATCTCCCCCCTTGTGGGGGAGATGCGCGGCAGGGCAGAGGGGGGCGCGAAGGATCGCGGCTTTAGCTAACTGCGGTCAGGCCAGAATGGATAAGGACGTAATTACGATTGGTCGGCGGGACAGCGCCCCTCTCTGTCCTGCCGGACATCTCCCCCACGAGGGGGGAGATCGGCCGTCGTCAAGAGTTTCGCCAACCTGCAATGCGTCTAAGGCTCGGCGTCGAACACCGGTGTCATCGCCCTGATCGTGCAGGGCGTCGGATTGACGTGGCGGATCTTCACCCGCCCCTGCCCTTCCCAGCTGTCGTCGATCGGCACCTCGACATTGCCGGTGAACAATTTCGCCATGGCACCCGGAGCAACCACGGACGGGATGCGAACCTGCTCCCATCGGCCGCGGATAAACGACTGGACCTGAAGCCCGGCGATGTCGGTTTCCAGCAGCGAAAGAATGAGCTTGGCGACCTTCTTGCGCCGGCCGACGATCGAGCCGTCGCGGCCGCCGACGTCCAGCTCCAGCGTGTTGGCCTCGGACTGGTAGCCGAGCCCGACCTGCCATTTGGCGGCGGTGGCGCCGCCGGGCAGCATCACCTGGCCGGAAGCGACCGTGAGCCCTTTGTAGACCTTGCCGCCGGCCAGCACGTCGACCGCCTGGCCTTCGAGATGATCGAGGCCGGAGACGACATTGACGGCAGCACCCGAATAGGTCAGCCCGCAGTCGACCTCGAAAGCGTCCTCGATTGCCGCATATTCGAACGGCACGGTCTTTATTTCGATATAGCGCCTGGTCACGCCGCCGATCGTGCGCTTGACGATCAGCCACAGGTCGTCATTGCCGTCCTGGCCGGGCGTCACCACGGCGCTTTCGACAACGGCCCAGTTCGATCCGGCGAAGCTTCCGGCGATCTGGTGGATATGCATGCCGCGCACGTCTTGCGACGGCTGGTGCGTGTAGCCGCCGAGTTCGCCATTCCCGAGCGGGAACCAGAGCAGCGGGTCGGGGTCGGTCTGAAAGGCGAGTTCGACGACGCCTTTCTTCGGAATGTGCTCCGATATTTGACCGACGTCGTCGGAGGTGAAGCGGCCGGTGGCGTTTTGTGTCAGCTCGGCGATCGATTTGCGGGAGCGGGTGACATAGAGGAACGACTGCCCCGCATCGACAGGACGCATCGGGGCACAGCCGAAGGTCCGCGACCGGCGGTTCTTGAACGAGGACGGTGTCAGCGCCTCGTCGATGCCAGAGCCGGACAGCGCCCTCACCCCGCCAAGCGTTCCGATGATCAGCGCACCGTCCGATTCCGCCACCCACGTGATGTCATTGGCCTGACCGCCGCCGGCCTGCACGAATTCCAGCGCGTCGGTGTCTTTCTCGCCGGTGGCGAAGTTGTCGAAATCGCCGGTTTGCGAGGCATAGACCGAGAATTTTCGGCTGAACGCCAGGCGCTCCTCGTAAAGCGAACCGCTCTGCACGTACCTGCCGGGCACGAACGTGCCGAGACGCCAGCGGATGATCGGGCTGAGATCGGGAAGAGCATGCCCATACAACTGGACGGTGACCACCGTCATGCTGGTGCGGGCAGTGACCTTGGCCCAGCGCCAGAAGCCATCTGCGCCAAGCAGACGAATGGCGCGGCCGACATCGCTGGTCTGGAATCCAGTGCCGTCGTTGATGCCGACGACCGAGGAGGCCGAGAGATCAAACGGCGTTTGCGACGGCGCGTATTCGTGCAGGGCCAGTTCGGCGATAGCGGTTCCGTCGCTGTCGCCGCCCGAAAACAGCAGCTGATAAAATTCGTAGGCAACCGTGTTGTTGAAGCCGTCGAAGAAGCGGGTTTCCGATTTGGACCAGCCGGTCTCTCCGTCCCGGCTGTCGAGCGTCGTCCAGTCGGTGCCGTTGTGCGAGGCCTGGAACTGCCACTGGGTCGGCGAGACAGTGTCTGAGTGATCATTCGTCGCGGTAATCCAGTAGGCGTCGACTGCCCTGGCCTCGTCGCCGCCGAACTGGTAGCGCAGATACCCGCTCGGAAATCCCGCTATGTCCACCCCCTCCTGCTTGTCGCCGCCGAAAGCCTGCCACACGTCGGATGAGCCGTTGCTGTTGCTGACCGTGCCGCTTGGCAGCGTATTCGAGGCCATAACCGGCATGGCGTTGCCGGTTGCGGCCGGCGTCAAGGTCGTGGCGGTGGTGTTGATCTTGTCGTATGGGCCGTCGAGAAAGACAAAATCGGCGAGCGTCCAAGTCGTGTGCGCGGTGCGCGTCAGCACCTTGACCGGATAATCCTTGTGGGTGATCCACATCTGGTCTGCCGACTGGACGAACTGCAGGTCGAAGAGATCGGCCTCGAGATAAGGGGCCGCCACCTCGACCGTACCGACGCGGGCGCCATAGGCGTAGACGCGGATGTAAAGGTCGCCGAATTCGAGCGCATAGGCCTGATCGGCCGAGAAGATGAACGGGATCAGCCGTGTCGCCTTTGACGGAGCCTTCACCTCCGCGCAAAAATAGGTGCCGCCGCGCTTTCTGATGCCGCCATGCGGCAGCGTGACGAAGTTCGTGCACTTGGACAGCGCCGCCCGGTAGAGCTCAAGCGAGGCGCGAGCGTGCAAGCGGGGAGAAATCTCGCCGCGGATGAAAGCGTCCTGGACCGGATAGAGCGTGGTCATCGGCCGACGAACCTGTTGTCGCCGCGCTGGAAAGCCCAGGAAATCGCGGACAATCTGCCGCCCCGCTGGATGGCATTGGCCGAGTAGGCGGCATCCAGCGCCCTGTCATAGGCGCTGCGGGCGACGTCGATCATGCCGGCCTTGTGGGTCAAGGGATGCGCGATCTTGATGGCGAGCGCCGCAACCAGCACCTCGGTGAACAGCGCGTCCCAGTCGTTGGGGTCGGTCAGGTTAGCGATATAGCGGATGAGGCGCGGCCCGGCCTGATCGGAATAGACCAACCCGGCCTCCTGCCGCCATGAGAGCGGCACGCCGTCCGGCTCGCCATTATGGGTCAGCGGCAAGGGCCGCAGGCAGTCGGCGGGAAGTTCATAGGCAAAGTTCAGCGTGCCAGCGCCGCTGCCGGTGTCGAAGCCGGCGACCGAGGCCGCCAGGATAGCGAAGACATAGGCGTGCTTGGTCAATTCGGCCTCGCGGGTCAGGTCGAAGTGCAGATTGAGCAGACGCGCCGCCTTGGCGTCCTGGTCGAGACTGTCGATCGGCGCCTCGTCGAGCACGGCGAGCGCCATGTTGGCGATATCGAGCGGGGTGATGGCCATGGCTCAGGCCTCTGTCTGTGTGGTTGGTCGGGGAAAACGGGGCATGGTGCCTCCACGGCAAAAAGCCGCTTCAAGGCGGCTGGGGATTCTTTGTGATTGTTGCTTGGGCAGAACGTTGCACGTCTCGTGCATGGAGCCGTCACGATGCCAGCCGCCCGTCAGGGAATGGGTGGCACGTGCTGCGTGATCCGTCTTTTTCCATTCGAGCGAGGAAGACGGCAATGCTTCGGTTGTTGCAGTTTCACGACACCGCCGCGCAATGCGGCGATGTCTTGCCTGGATTGTGTCAGCCGATGCGTGCGCCGGTCGAGATCCCTGTTTCGGCTGACTTGGCAAAGACGCTTGCTTTCACCCTTCCGGCACCTCCCGCCAGAGCCAAGCCCTTGTCCAGGGCATCTTGAAGACTTGGTGTGTAGTAGGCGGTGTCCTCCAGACCGCTGAAGAAGTTTATGCGATGAACTTCCCCCTTCTTGCTCATGACAATGCCCGCTTTTCGGAGCACTTCCTGAACTGTTTTGTACTTCACGTTCATAGTTACCTCCCTTGCTCAGACAAGGCAGCATCGCCCTTTCTTGTAACTGTTTGGTGCCGTCGATTGGCCAAACGAGCAACATGAACGTTGTGGCGAACCGCAAAATTCGCATCACTCCGGCGCGGCGCAGCGGGTGAACTTGGGATTCGCCACACCGGCCGACCTGGTGTCCAGAAGGGGCGGGACGTCTGATGCCCGCCCCTTCCGGCCGGATCAGGCCTCCATCGTCTTCAGCGCGATGAACGTCATGTGCTTGACGCTCGACGCCGTGCGGTCCCAGTTTGCTGCCAGTGCCAGCTCGGCATCGGTGGCGAATTCGCCGGCCGAGGACGCGTCGAGGAAGCGGGTGCCCGGCACATGCGGCACGAAATGCCGGCGGCCGACCATTTCGGTGACGCCGCCGCCATGGCCCTGCCGCGGCTTGCGGTCGAACTCGAGCGGGCCGCCTTCGGTGTTGACCGGCAGCTCGTTCCACAGGATCGCCTTGTCCTTGAACATGAAGGCGGTGTAGACGCCGCCGGCGACCGGAATATCGTCATCGACGACGGCCCTGAGCCCCATGTAGTAGGGGATCAGCGGCCCGCCCTGCTCGGACGACGGCACATAGTCGATGAGGTCGGCGAGCTTCAGCGCCTTCATCTGTTTCGAATGCATCCAGATCGTCTTGAACTTGTCGGCGCGGTCGCCCATCAGATAGGCGGCCTCGATGATGTCGGTGTCGACGATGGAAGCACCGGTAACGCGCACCAGATCGCTGCCGTCATTGGCGATGTTGTCGGCCAGCACGCCTTTCAGGATGCCGAGCAGCGTCAGCTTGTTGGCGCGCTGCCAGTAGTCGGTCTGGCGACGCACGATGAGCTTCTGCGGATCGTCGCCGGCAAGGATCGAAGTCAGGTCCGGGATGCCCCAGGCCTGCGCACGCACATTGCGGGCCGCGACTTCGCGGCGCGCACCGATCTTCTTCATCTCGATCGAGTCGGCCGGGTCGTCATTGACCGGCTCCGAGGGATCGTTGCCGAGATCCTTCCAGCCGGGCATGTCGACGGAACGCCCGCCCATGGAGAGCTTCGAGGCGATGGCCGGGTCGGAAAACAGGATCCCGGCCTGGTAGATGTCGAGCGACTGGACATGCTCTTCGAACGAGTATTGCGCATAGACGGACGGAACGATCGCGTCCGCGATGCGGGTATAGGCGTCTGCCATTTTTGTCTTCCTTCAGGTTTGTGGAGATTGGCGGACCATGATCCAGAAAAGTGGAAACCGGTTTTCGGAAAAGATCATGGTCCAATTTCAGAGAGGGTTGTTGGGCATCCATAGATCGGGGTTTTCGCCGGCCTCGCGTGCCAGCCGCCGGGCACGGGCGGGGTCGCTTTTGACCAGCGCCGAGATGCCGGTCAGGTTGCGCTCGCCGGCAGCATTGCGCTTGAAGGGATTGCCTCCACTCAAGGCCGCGCCGCCGTCGATCGTGTCTTCGCGGAACATCGCCTCGCCGATGGCGTGGAACGCCTTGGCGATCTGCGGGTCGGTCAAGGCGCCATCCGGCAGAAGGATGCCCTTCGCCTTATAGGCATTGACCAGGCCGAGCTTCTTCATCGCCCTGTTGGCGACCTCGAGCTTCTGGCGAAAGCCATCGCTGCCGGTCGGTCCCCAATCCCGCACAAGGTCGTCGTGGGTCGTCTCGACCGAGCGGGCAACGGCGATTTGCTGTGCCTTGGCCTGCTCGGCCATGTAGCCGACGAAGCGGTCGTGATAGGCCTGCGCGACCTTCGGGGTAGCACCTGCCTCGACTGCCCAGGCCTTGGACGCATTGGCGAGCTCGTCCGAATAGGCGAAGTTTTCGGGGAGCCCGTCGGGGCGCCTGTACTCGACCTTGTCGGGCGAGGTCAGCGGACGCATCGCCTCGGGCAGTCGGGCATGGAACCTGTCCCAGTCTTCCGCGGCTGCATCGGCTGCCGGAACGCGCAGGCTCTCACCCTGCTGCCGCTCCAGCTCCGCATAAGAGGTGAAAACCCGATCGAGGCTTTCAGGCTTGGTCCAGCCCTTGGTTTCAGCAAGCTTGCGGTTGCCTTCGGAAAGACCGTCAAACCAGCTTTTGGCCGCAGGCGGGGCGGACCCGTTGTCTCCGTTGGCCGATGGCCGTGCAAGGTTGCCCGCCGGTGGCGCCGCCACCACGGACCCGGCGTCTGCCATATCTGTCATGAAAAGATTCCTTATGTTGAGGTTTAGAGAGAGCCAGCGGCGAAGCTGCCAATCTCCCCCCTCGTGGGGGAGATGTCCGGCAGGACAGAGGGGGCGCGAAGGAACGCGAGGATCCGGTGCACTTCGTCACCAACGCCCCGGGAAAGATTGCAAGCACGAATCAGCTGGATAAGCCGGCGGGACAGCGCCCCCCTCTGCCCTGCCGGGCATCTCCCCCACGCGGGGGGAGATTGGCCGTCACTTCCGCTTTCGCCAATCACCCATATCTGGAGGGAACCTAGATATTGTCGCCCCAGTTCTCCCAGAGCAGCGTGATAGTGCCGGTGACGGCAACCGTGCCGTCAGCGTCGATATCCGTGCCGGTGGCAAACGCCAGGTTGAGATAGAGGTCGACCGGCGTCACGGTGCCGTCGAGCGTAGCGGCTGCGGCAACATCGGCAATCGATGCGCTCGACAGCGCGGCACCCGCGCCATCCAGCGTACGGCCGGTCGCGCCCAGCACATTGACCATGGTGCCGGCAAGCACAGCGCTCGATGCTGCCGTCGAGCCGAGCGACCAGGTTAGCGCGGCATTGTCGTTGATGGTCGACGCGCGGGTAGTCAGCACCGCGAACTGCAATCTTGCCGTGCCGCCCTTGATACGGATCTTGCCATCGATGAAATCGAACAGCTTCTGACTGGCATAGGCCAGTGCATCGGTGACCGGCACCGGCATGGCATTGAAGGAGAAGACGGTGCGGTAGGCGCCGCCCTGCCCGGTCGTCCTGGCGGTAAGCCCCGCCTTGGGCGGGGCAAGGCCGGCTTCTCTGGCGGCGGCACGCGAAAGCGTCCGGGGAAGACCTCGGGTCATCTGGTATCTCCATTTTTGGGGATTTGAGGAAGGTTCAACTGGACCGCGGCACGTAATCTGCCGCAAATCTCATGGACATTTAGGCCTTCTGTGTGTATCTATACACAACATGAAGAGCGCCGATGTCATTCATAGGCTGCTGGCGGATGGCTGGTGCGAAGTGGCTCGAAAAGGAAGTCACGCCCAGTTCAAGCACAAAGCCAAGCCGGGCCGCGTGACAGTTCCGCATCCCAAGCGCGACATCCCGATCGGCACTCTCAAGAGTATCGAAAAACAATCCGGCTTGAAGCTGAGGTAGAGAAATGCGGAACTACATCGGACTGATCCACAAGCAAGCGGACAGCGACTTCGGCGTCTCCTTCCCCGATTTTCCGGGCCTGGTGACAGCAGGCGTCAATCTGGATGATGCCCGCGCCATGGCCGAGGAAGCACTGGCCTTTCATGTCGAGGGGCTGGTCGAGGATGGCGAAGCAATTCCCGAGCCGTCGTCCCTGGAGGAAGTGATGTCGGACAAGGACAATCTGAGCGGTGTCGCCATCCTGGTTCCCTTGAAAGCGGAAGCGGCGAAAGTCGTGCGCGTCAATGTCACCATTCCGGAAGATATCCTCGATCAGATCGATCGATATGCAGAGCGCCACGGCTACAGCCGATCCGGATTTCTGACCGCTGCGGCAAAAAAGGTGATGCAGATCGAGGCAGCGTAGCCCCTCGAAGGTCGATTTGAGATGAAGCTCCGTCGTCTTGTTCGGTTACATTTCTTTCCGAAACCGAGCTGTCAGACTAAAACAACCATGTCTTATTTCGTGAGGCTCAGTGCCTATGTTCCGCCGCAAATGCCACCGCACTTGGCAAAATCGGCCCGTGTATTAGTTCATAGACTTCAAGGGAGTACCAGACGATGACCATTTCCAGAGCCATTGCCGCCATGCTCGTAACCGCCGCATTGGCAGGCTGCGCGCAGACCGAAGCACAGCAGAGAACCAGCACCGGTGCGCTGCTCGGCGCCGGCGCCGGTGCGCTTGCCGGCCAGGCGATCGGCGGCAACACCAAGAGCACGGTCATCGGTGCCGGAGCCGGCGCCTTGCTGGGCGCCGTCGTCGGCAACGCCACCACGCCGCAGCCGCGCGGCGAACAGCTTTGCCGTTATCAGGATCGCAACAGCGGCCGCATCTACACCGCCCCCTGTGACGACCGCTATTATAACGGCGATTATTGAGCGTGCCCCCTTCTCCCCGTTCTGCGGGGAGAAGGTCCCGGCAGGGGGATGAGGGGCAGCGCAAACTTCTGAAATGCCGGCACCGCCCCTCACCTGCCTGCCGGCATCCTCTCCCCGTAAAACGGGGAGAGGGAAGCAGCTTCAGCCTCGGCGCATCCTTTTCCCTGATTTGGTCCTTCCGCTGATTAGAGGTCAGCGCTATCTTCCCTACCAAGGGGGACGAGCGATGCGGGCTATTGCAACTTCGAGGCCGGTGATCCTCCGCCTCGTAATCCTTTTGCTGGCTTGCTTGTTTGCGATGGAGCCGGCAAACTCGAAAGACGGCGACGTCTTCTTATGTACGGTGAGCGACTTCCGCACGTGGTCCGACATACCGTCATCTGGTAGCCCGGAATTCGTCGCAAATAACAAGGCCAGGAAATTCGATATCCAAGAATTTGCCGATCACTTCATTGTAACCAGCAAATCGAGCACGTTCAAACCATCCTCAACGAAATACGATATCTTCCAACGCAGCGTGTATCAGGTCGCTGCATTTGATAGCACGACATTCATGCTCGACACGTTCGTTATGAGGACAGCAGATGTTGAAGGTCCTCCGACCAAGGCGCGGGTCACGCTGCAAACTCCAACATATCTGAACACGTGGTATTTGGACTGCGCCTTGCAGAATTGATGCACCGCAGAACCGATGGCTATTCGCGTTCAGATATCCTGTAGCCCCAAACCCTACCTCCCCTCCGCCCTCGCCGCCTTCTCCAGTGCCGCCAGTTGCGCTTCGTCCAGCGTCAGGAACCCCATGATGTGCTGCACCACCTCGGCGCGGGCGTTGCTCAGCGCGCTGTGCAGCTCGAAGCCGTTTGGAGTTTTCGTCTTGGCCAGCCACTCGCCATAGGATGGCCGGCGATAATAGCCGGTCGCGGCCGTCAGGTCGGCCAGCACCATTTCGCCGTCCTGGCCTGAGAACACCCTGAGATAGGCCTTGGCCAGCGCATCCCGCGCCTTGGCCGGGCCGCCGGCCTGGCTGGAATGGGCGAAGCGTTTGCCGCTCATGCGCGCTGCCCGCCCGAAGCATCTTGCACACCCTGCGGCATCAGCCCGCCGAGCCCATCGAGCGGGCCGCTGTCGCGCGCCTGCACTGCGGCGGGCACGGCATCCCTGGCGACCTTGCCGGCGGTGGCGACCGCCGCCATGCCGGCCTGCGCCTGCTGCGCCTTGGCTCTGGCATCGCGAATGCCCGCCACCTCGTCCTGGCGGCGAAAGATGCGCTGCGGGCTGCGGCCCGCGCCCTGCACGATCTTCAGTGCTTCATCGCCGTCGATATTGTCCATGATGCCGGGATCGAATTGCGCCATCTGCATGGCCGTCGTCACCACCTGGATGGTGTCGCGGGCTTCGGCCGAGCGGCGCAGCACGTCGAGCGGGCCGGTGAAGGTCGGCCGCAGCGCCTTGCCGGCGAGGCTCGCCGGCGGCAGGAAGCGGCTGTCTTCCTCGTAAAGTCCCTTGTCTTCCAGAATACCCAGCTCGCGGTCGAGATTGCTGGCAAAGCCGGCCTGGATGATCGAGCCGGACGGCCCGAGCAGCGCGCCCTTCTCCTCCTGCCGGATCAAGGCCTCGGTCGCCGTCATCTGCGGGTTCTGCACCAGCGTCTGGAACAGGTTGACGAACATCATGTCCCGGATCTCCTCGGCCCGGCTGTCGGCATAATTGAACGCATAGGTCGGGTTCTGGCCGGTGGCGATGGGCGCGATCAGCGGCCGGCCGGCATCGTCGATCAGGCCCGGATAATTCTCGCCGGGATTGAGCACCGGCACATAGTCGAGCCGCGCCTTGGACGCGGTCGCCGGATCGGTGATCTGCTGCAGGGCGCGCAGGCCGGAGCGCCGCACGGCGTTCTCCTCGCGCACCGTCGTCAGCGCCTCGATGGTCGGCGAGATGCCGTAGGGATCGCCCTCGTAGCGGCGCCAGTTGAAGCACGATACCGGGAACGAGCGAAAACCGCTTTCCCTGACGATCACCTCCTCGTCCTCGATGACGTGATAGGAAGCGAACGCCGTATCGAGATACTGATAGGTGCCGCTCAGACTGTACATCTTGCGCTCGTCGCGCGGCTGGATGCACTGGATCAGCGAGATCTTCGTCTCGCATTTCGAGGGGTCGTCGACCAGAACCTTGATCCGCACCGGCAGCTTTTCATAGCCGAGCAGTTGCGCCGCCTGCCGCGCCGTGCGCTCGTAGCGGCGGTGGAAAATATCGACCTGGCCCCAGCGGTTGCGCGAGAGATAGCCCTCGACCACGGGGATCGAGGCATAGCGGATCAGCGTGCCGCCAAAACCCTCCTCGGCGTAGAGATAGGCTGGGCCGTAGCGCACGACATTGCGCAGGCATGCCTGTGTTGCCGGCACGAAGTTCGAATTGGCGGAGTAGCGCAGCGAAAACAGGAAATCGCGCAGCGCTTCCGCCCATTCCTTTTCCTCGTCGGTTTCCTCGTCGTTGATTGCCGCGGTCGACAGCCCATGCCATTTCTCTGACTGCGGGATGATCAGGCTTTCCAGCCCGGCGGCCAGCCGGTTGGCGGCCGAGTTGATGGTGTTGGCGTAGACGCGCGCACCGCGCCGCTCCTGCCGTTCGGCCTGCGAATCCGTGCCGGCCTGGCGGCGGCCGCTCCACATATCGGGCGCATCGGGGTCGCAGAATTCGGACACCGCCTCCCAGACATGCTCGTACTGGCTGCGTTCGCTCTCCAGTTCTGCCTGTCGCGACAGAATATCGCGAGCACGGGAATCGCTCATGGTCAGCCTCGCTTGATGGATTTGATTGAAAAGAAGCGGCGGGACGCCGAAGCTGCCGACCTCCCCCTTGTGGGCAGGGCTATCGCATATGAGTGATGGCATTGATGAGATAGTCGTCGTTCCAGGCGCATTTCTTGATGCGATGGCTGATGGG